>JAICGJ010000006.1 GCA_025923195.1 Chryseolinea sp. | reverse complement strand
TCTTAAGAAATCTGTACTTGCCACTAAACGCTTTAGGTCCAATATATTTTCCTATGTGGTAGTTGACAAGATCGCCTAGAATTGCAGCAGCGATCAGTAATAGGCACGCCACCACGATGTTAAGATTGCTCTCAGGCTTGGCGATGATCGTTCCGGCAGCAAACAACAGCGAGTCGCCTGGTAAAAAAGGGGTAACCACAAATCCTGTTTCAGCAAATATGATCAGAAAGAGAATGAGGTATGTCCACGTTTTGTAGGTACTTACAATTTCAACCAGGTGTTGGTCAATATGAAGTATAAAATCGATTAGCGTCTTAATCAGTTCCAAAAAATAGTGTTTCTAAGTGTAAGTAATATCAACTAAAGCTTGAATGTAAAACCAGATTTAATTTCGAAAGTTCAAAAATAATGAGGTATGCTGATGGATTCTAGAGTAATATGAATTAAAAGCTATCGGTTTCTTCTTCATCTTCGATTAAAGGTTCATCTTCCGGGGGAAGTACAACGTCATCCTTAGGCTCTTCTTCTTTTCTTTTCTTTTCAGGCTTTTGCTCATCGGGCTCGGCGTCCTTGTTAGCGTCGGCCTTTTTCTTTTTCTTCAGGAATGAAAACGCTCCCTTCTTTTCAGGCGGTTGTGCCGCCCTTATAGAATCCTGCTGATGCTGACGTATGGAGTCGTTTTCGATATAGTCAAAATCATCTGCGGGTTTAGGCGGAGTTTGTTGTTCTGTGGTATCCGTCGGAACCTTCTCCTTCTTTTTAAACAAATTCTTGAAGAAACCTGCGAATCCCTTCTTTTTTGATGCCTTGGAACTCTTGCCTTCCATTTCTTTCTGCGCGCTCTGCTGCAGCTGCGACAACCTTACATCAGGCAACACCAAACTATTACGAAGATACCACATATAATTGTCCTGCTCCACGTTATATCGGATATCGGCCACGCCATACTCCGGCGTTTCGCTCACGTACTTGCCCGATGATTCATCAAATTTCAGGCTGTCTGGAAAATTATACTTGAGCAGACGGAGCTCCTTATCCTTTGTAATAACGTACACGCTATCCACGTAAGTTTGAGTTGTATCCACGGGTACGTCAACAATGTAGGTGCTGTCGATCACGGAGCGGGCTGCGAGGTCGAGCTCAGCGCCAGGAACCACCCCATCCTCGCCTTCAATTTCCTCGTCCAATTCATCATCAACGGTCATCGAATCAGGCAATACTGGATTTACAGGCTTCATCGCCACGGTTTGCATCAGCCGAACTTTTTTTCGATAAGACATCGGCTCCGCTATGAGGTACTTATTCTTGCTGGCAACCAGGATCTTAGGCGTAGAATCCTCCTCGAAGTAGCTAAACTTCTTGCGAAGCTCGTTTTTATCGTAAATAAAGGCACTTTGATATGCAGGGCATATCATCCGCTGTGTGCAGGCGCTAAAGAGCAGGCTAAGAGTCAGTAGAACAAAAAATGGCCTGGCCATGAAAGGGGTACGTCAAACAAAAATAAAGATTTTAACTAGAATTAATTCCAAAACAGGGATTTTGTAACCACCTGACAGTCAAATTACATGGATTCTAACGTCCGTTTCTGGATTTTAGTGAGTCCTGAAGCCACTAAATTGTACGAATTCTGAATCCATTGGCGCAATTGCTTATCCGGGATAGATCCGTCGATCATTACGGTTATCCAGTGCTTTTTATTCATATGATAACCTGGCTGAACTGCCGGATACCGCTCGCGCAGCTCTACCCCCACCTCTGGTTCTACCTTCAAATTGACGCTTTCAAACTCCTCAATATCGGTCAGGGCGAACATCCTACCCATAACTTTATGAACCAAGGTATTCTCGCCGAATGGAAATTCCTCAGTTACGCCTTTCATGGAGAGGCAAATCGTCCGGTAAGTTTCAATATCCAACTACAAGAACTTTTTTAAAACGATGTAAATGATACCCAACAAGAAAACTATGATTGAAATCTTGTTGATACCGTGCATCATCCTGATGTTTATATCGGACGGCCTGGACGGGTCCTTCTTTCGAAAAAAATAACCACCAACCTCACCCAACGCGAAGAATTGTTTCAATCCCTTTTTCTGGTCAGTTGTATTTTGATCCTCGACTTTCTTAGCATCCTCTTCCATAGCCAGTTCGTTATCAACTAACTTCTTATTTCATTGAGGGAAGGTTCGATCCAGTCCCCATGTTCTCGAATGAGACTGATGAGTTCGTCAACAGCTTTTGCAGTAGGTACATTCTTTCTTACTACCTCTTTGCCTTTGTATAATGTAATCCTACCGGGTCCTGAACCCACGTATCCATAGTCAGCGTCTGCCATCTCCCCGGGTCCATTAACTATACAACCCATAATCCCGATTTTAATTCCCTTTAAGTGACTCGTGCGCGAACGAATTCTTCCAGTGGTTTCCTGCAAATCAAAAAGGGTTCTTCCACACGAAGGACATGAAATGTATTCTGTCTTTGAGATACGCGTCCGCGTCGCCTGAAGAATGTTAAATGCTGTCTCATTGACTACTTTGTCTGATGCGCAGTTTTCTGCGGCAATAAAGACTCCATCGCCTAAACCATCCACCAATAAACCACCAAAATCTGTAGCCGCGTAAAGCTGCAACTGTACCGTAGAAAGATTGCTGTATGCGCGCCCAATAATCACAGGCGCGTCACATTCTTTGTTGATCACCTCAACGAACAATCTGCGCTGTTCAGCCATACCATGACCGTTGTGTGTATCGATAAATATCACAGCTGTTTTGTCGTCGCGCAATTGATTGATCAACCTATCGTCAAGGTCGTGCAATAAAACGTAGATAAAATTTAGTATTGGCGACTTTGACACGCCATTCAGATATTCATCGGCCCTGATGAAGGGATAGGCCTGCTCCTGATCCTTTTTTAAAAGCCACGTCTTATGATTATAGATCAACCCGAGCGTTCCTGGTATTTCGAAGTCAATTTCCCGATCCCCAAGAAAAATATAGTCGCAGGCAAAGTCAGAAATATTCCATTTATCAAGTGGCACCGAATACTGATACCCCAAAGAGTACAGAGATGCTTGCGTAATTTTATCTTTTAAAGTAAAATCAGCAACCACCCGAGGTATGTGGTGCTCGCCCCCGATGTTTAAGACTTGTCTCGTTTTTCTTCGGTTATACTCGAATGGATTTATTGGATAATGATGGATGGGCGGAATAGGATGGTGTGGCAGCCTTTTTTCATACCTTTTTGCAAGCTCGTACGCAACAGGTACTTCAGCCTCCGGTTCTTCGGTCAGTGAAACTCTTATGGTATCGCCAAGTCCATCTTCCAATAATGTTCCAATGCCAACAGATGACTTTATTCTGCCGTCTTCGCCGTCTCCGGCTTCCGTTACGCCCAGGTGGAGTGGGTACGGCTTCAAACCTTCTTCGTCCAGTTTCTGAACCAGCAAACGATACGCTTGCACCATAACCTGAGGATTGCTGGATTTCATCGACAGCACTATGTTGAAGTAGCTTTCGTCCTCACATATCCTTAAGAACTCTAATGCGGATTCTACCATCCCAATGGGATTATCACCATATCGGCTCATGATCCTGTCTGACAGTGAGCCATGGTTCGTACCTACGCGCATGGCCGTACCGTATTCCTTGCAGATCCTAATCAGCGGGATGAACTTTTCGCGAATGCGGTCCAACTCCGCCTGATACGTCGCTTCTGTATAATCAATGGTTTCGAATCGCTTTTTGTCTGCGTAATTGCCGGGATTAATCCGGACCTTTTCCACAATGCGCGCGGCCAACTCAGCGGCATTAGGGGTAAAGTGAATGTCTGCGACCAACGGCGCAGTGTAACCCCGCTTCCTCAATTCCTTCTTTATCTCTTGAAGATTCTGAGCCTCCTTAATACTTGGTGCTGTGATCCTTACATATTCGCAGCCCGCTTTGATCATCCTGATAGATTGTTCCACAGAACCCGCGGTGTCCATCGTATCGACCGTGGTCATGGATTGAATGCGAATGGGGTTGTTGCCGCCCATGGCTATGTCGCCGATCTTCACCTCAATCGTCTTGCGTCGACTGTAACTTACCAGGCTATTACAATATTGCTTTAATGAGGCAACGTAGGTATTCACTGTTTGATGTTTGGCGTCAAAATTACTCGAAAAAATTCAGAGTTGAAGGGTTTTGGCGATCACCCATCACCGATACTGCATTTTCACAAAACAACTAGCTTTTCAGCGTTCAAGTTTGAAAGCAGCTGTATGAATTACTCGGGAGGCCACCCCAGGTGACAGCTGCCTTTTTTAGTTCCAGTGTGAAGAATAAGGCGCCGATCGCCACCATAATCCGCTACTCCGCGAAACTCATCAAATATCACCCAGCTGAGGTCTGATGACGATCTCTTCTACTACGCTCCGCTCAGAAAGTGCGTGAGCCGAGAATATACTGTCAGCAACGTCTTCAGCTTTCATGAAACGTTCCTCAGGAATGTCGACGCCCTCCCAGCTTGCTGTCTTCGTAGCTCCCGGGATGACGGCAGTAACCCGAATTCCATGTTGTTTCAGCTCCTCTCTAAGGCATTTCGAAAATCCAAGCAAGGCAAATTTGGCAATAGCATAAGAACCGCCATTTGGATAGGCCTTTATACTTGCAATGGAGCAAATGTTAAAAATATGTCCTGCGCGTTTTGAAATCATATCAGCAACAAATCCGCGTGTCGTATGATAGGCGCTGTAAACGTGGGCGTGAATCATCTGCTCAAGATTTCCCTCAGGCTCTGTAACAATTTCACCAGGCACAAAGTGACCCGCGTTGTTAACAAGAACGTCAACAGGCCGGCCCAATTTCTTAACAAAGTCACAAAAGACTTTCACTTGATTTTTGTCCGACATGTCTGCCTGTCTTATATATACCGTGCTTGCTGGATTTAATTTGTTGAGTGACGACTTTAATGATTTTAGCTCCGCCTCATTCCGCGAGCAGGTAGCGACATCAAAATCATGTGACGAAAACTTTTCAATGACAGCCCGACCTATACCCTTCGTACCCCCTGTTACAACAATGAGTTTGTTCATGAACTTTATTTGTAAAATTTTTGGGTATCTTTCGCAAGGTAATAATTGCACTCGTTTAATGCATCTATGATCAAGGAGATTGGAAAGTATTTCATATTTCTCGGGCATCTCTTCATCAACCGGGAAACATTTAAAACCTATTATAAACTGATCCTGGACGAATGCATTAGTATCGGACTTGGATCGCTGTTCCTTGTAGCGCTCGTATCTACCTTCATGGGGGCGGTTACGACTGTGCAGACTGCTTTTAATATGGTAAGCGAATTCATCCCAGACTATGTTATCTCTCAGGTCGTAAGAGAAATGATTGTTCTTGAATTGGCGCCGACAATCATTGCCGTGATCTATGCGGGTAAAGTTGGATCGAGCATGGCCGGAGGGTTAGGCACGATGAGGATTACAGAACAGATTGATGCGCTGGAGGTGATGGGCATTAATTCAATCTCGTATCTCGTATTGCCGAAAATAATTGCTTCGATTTTAATGTATCCCCTGTTGGTAATCGTTGCCGGTGTGTGCGGTATGCTAGGTGGGTATCTTGCAGGAACGCTGACAGGTATAATTAGTCCGAACGACTATGTTTATGGGTTGCGCACAAGTTATAACGAGTTCACCGTGGTATTTGCGCTCATCAAATCCGTTGTATTCGCATTTTTAGTTTCCTCCATATCATCATTCCGCGGGTACTATACACAAGGAGGTGCGCTTGAGGTCGGTGTATCCACCACCCAGGCCGTTACCACTAGTGTGATTGCGGTACTGATAGCAGATTATTTATTAGCTCAACTCCTCCTTTCGAAATGATAAAAATTAAGAATATAACCAAGTCATTTGGAAATAAATTGGTATTAAGTGAAGTGAGTGGCGTTTTCGAAAAGGGAAAACCGAATCTCATTATCGGCGCCAGCGGCACGGGAAAGAGTGTCCTGCTTAAATGTATTGTTGGCCTAATCAGGCCAGACCATGGTCAGGTTTTTTATGACGGACGCGATTTTTACGATAGCGATCGCGTTACAAGAATTGAGGTCAGGCGTGAAATGGGCATGCTGTTTCAGGGAGGTGCACTCTTTGACTCGAAGACGGTTGAAGAAAACGTGAGATTTCCGCTCGACGTTCTTACCAAGATGACGAGGCCCGAAAAAAGAGACAGAGTGAATTTTTGTCTCAAAAGGGTAGGCCTGGAAAACGTTAATTCAAAGATGCCTTCCGAAATCAGCGGGGGCATGAAGAAACGTGTTGGCATTGCCAGGGCCATAGTGAACAATCCCAACTATCTTTTTTGCGACGAGCCTAATTCTGGGCTGGATCCGCAGACCTCAATCTTGATCGATGAACTTATCCAGGATATTTCTGAAGACCTGGACATTACTACGATCGTCGTAACTCACGACATGAATTCCGTGATGGGTATTGGCGAAAAAATAATGTTCATATACAAGGGTAGAAATGTATGGGTGGGGAACAACAGAGACATTACCCATTCAGGTGTCAAAGAACTTGACGATTTCGTGTTCGCCAATAAGGTCATGAACAGTTTGAGAAATCACTAACAGTCAAACTTTCACAAAAACTGCAGAAGCATTGTGGCCACCAAACCCAAAAGTATTGCTTAACGCGACCCGTATGCTTTGCTTTCTACTTGAATTAAGAAGTATGTTTAGACCTTCGGGCAATCCGGGATCAATCTGAGTTGTGTTAATGGTCGCAGGAACAACTCCCTCATGGATGGCCTTGATGCATATGATGGCTTCAATCGCGCCTGCGCCACCAAGCAGATGACCGGTAGCTGATTTCGTAGCACTGATCAGCAGTTTGCGTTTATGCTCTCCAAAAAACTTGGATACCGCCTTCATCTCGCTTTCGTCGCCAACGGGTGTGGAGGTAGCATGAGGGTTCAAGTAATCGACTTCTTCAGGCATTAGATTGGCGTCTTCCAATGCCCATTTCATCCCCAACATTGCACCCAGCCCTTCGGGGTGCGTAGCGGTCAAATGATAAGCATCGGCCGACATGCCACCACCAGCAACTTCTGCGTATATCCTCGCCCCCCTCTTCCTGGCATGTTCATACTCCTCGAGAATTAGCGAACCTGCTCCTTCACCCATTACAAATCCATCGCGGCTAATGTCAAATGGACGTGAAGCAGTCGAGGGGCTATCATTTCGTGTAGACAACGCCTTTAACGCGCCAAAGCCGCCCACTCCGGCTTCATTAACCGCAGCTTCCGAACCTCCAGCGACGATCAAATCCGCCTTGTTCCACCGAATGTAATTCATGGCGTCTATGATTGCCGTAGTAGAGGTGGCGCACGCCGATACAGTCGTAAAGTTCAAGCCCATGAATCCGTGCTTCATGGCTATCCAGCCCGAGGCGATGTCGACAATTACCTTAGGAATGAAATAAGGATTAATTCGCGGCGTGCCGTCTCCCCTCGCAAACTCCATAATTTCCTGTTGAAACGTATAGAAACCGCCATTGCCAGAACCCCAAATAACACCGACGCGGGTTTTATCAATCTCATCCAGGTTCAGTCCCGCATCTTTTAAGGCCTCGTCTGTAGAAACCAGTGCATACTGCGTAAATGGATCAATCTTCCTTACTTCGGATTTTTCAAAATGATCAAGAGGGTTAAAATTCTTGACCTCGCATGCGAATTTCGTCTTAAACTTTGTGGTGTCGAATTTGGTAATCGGCGCAGCGCCGCTTTTGCCTGCCGTTAAGTTACTCCAAAACTCGGGTAAGGAATTCCCCAGCGGTGAAATTGCGCCCATTCCAGTAACAACTACTCTCCGTTGTGCCATACGTGCTAACTCGTGATTTGATCCAAAACTTTTTTACAGTGACGAACGATAAGATCCATCGGTTCCCGAGATCGTTCAGCCCGAGAAAACATCAAGGCCCCTTCAATCGCACAAAAAAGGGTATAAGCTATTTCTTTTGGTACAATGTCCGGCCTGAATTCACCAGCTTTTATCCCTTTCTGCAAAAGATCACTAATAAAATTAACCGTATTCATCAATTCCTTTACGACGACGCCGCGCATAGATGTACGGTGATCGTCAGCTTCGACGGCAGTATTCAGCAACGGACAACCCCCGGGTATCGGAGGGCTGAATACATACGTGGAATAAAAATCCAAAAGGGCAATGAGTCTCTCCTTGTACGTCGAAGTGCCAGCCAGATGTTGCCCTACTTTCTTCTTTACTTTTTGCATTGAATACTTAAAGGCTTCCATGGCCATGTCGTGCTTGTCATGAAAGTTTCCATACAACGCCCCCTTCGTAAGGCCTGTAATTTCGGTCAGGTCGGCCAACGATGTTCCATCAAACCCTTTGCGGTTGAATAGCGGGGCCGTGCTTTTTACAATGTGGTGACGGGTACGCTCCGATTTAGTCACGTGGCAAAGGTACTTAAAATATACCGATTGGTATATTTTTTTAAGAATAAAATAGGTGTGGGCGTAAGAAGCTGATAAAAAGGGAATTGTGCGGTAATAAAAAAGGCAGACTCGACTTACAGCTCGAGTCTGCCCTAAACCCAACCAAACTATAGACGAATAATTAACCTACAACGAAGAGAGTCTTATATAGCAATCAATTGTTGCATGAAAGCTTTTTGAACCAATTCAACAGAATTTTTTGCCTCGCATTTACGCAACAGGTTTTTCCTGTGGGTTTCCACTGTGTGGTGGCTGATGTTCAACCTGGATGCAATTTCCTTTGTCGTGAGCCCGGAAGAGACCAAGGCCAGCACTTCTTTTTCTTTGAATGTGAAAGGGTTCATGAGATATAGAGGTTTTAATTTGTCTAACTTTTTAACTTGTACGCTGGTTTATGGAAATGTTGTGCAGATGTAACCCAACGGTTGAAAAAATTTTTGAAAAAATTTTTAAGTAGCCTGACGGAGCTGAGTAAATATTGGATTCAATCCTTCCTTTTTGATCGAAATCCTTCTTTTCTGCAAAAAAAAACTAACTTTAATGGTCTCTTGAATTGGCTCGTCAGAAATAATTATGCGTTGGGTTACAAATCCCATCCTTTTACATTAAGGTCGTGATCATGATAGGTGGTGAAGCCATACAAACTGAAATCATACAAAAAATTCGTTCAGGCGGACAAACTGAATTAGGAATGATCTATGAGGAGTACCGAACGGAATTTCTGCAATGGATCACGAAAGAGTATGATTGTTCCATGGACGATGGAAAAGACATGTATCAGTTGGCCATACTCATCTTCTATGACAACATTAAGAGAGGTAAACTCGAACACCTGGTGAGTAGTGTTAAGACTTATTTATTTGGGATTGGGAAAAATCTTGCAAAAGACAATATGCGGAAAGAGAAGAAGTTCATTCCGATCACTCAGGAGAAATGGATTAAGGAATATCTAATAGACGAGCCTGATCAACCTGTAGATGAAAACATTTTTGCGATGGCAAAAAAAGCATTGGCGCAGTTAGGCCAACCGTGCCAGCGGCTGATCGAGCTCTTTTACTATGAAAATAAGAACATGCAGGAGATAACCGAAGCCATGCAATACAAAAATCCGGAAACTGCAAAAAACCAAAAATGTAAGTGCATGGCGCGTTTGCGCAAGTTGGTTGACGAGGAGATTGCAAAAAATTCAAACATTTTAAACCATGAAGCCTACTGACGACGACATCAATTTAGTTGAGAGATATTTTGATGCTGAATTAAGTGCGGAAGAACTGAGCCATTTCAATTCCCGGGTTGAACATGACGAAGCTTTTAAAGCACTGTTTCAGCGTGAAAAAATTATTATTGGGGCTATACGCAACCAGGGTTTGATCGATAATCTACAATACCTGAAGAGCGTTGAAGAAAAGATTCAGGGCAACCAGTCCCATTCTACCGGTTTGGGCAGGAACTGGTATTATTATGCTGCCGCCGCGGTCGTAGCAATATTAATTGCGATCACCTATTTACTTCCAGGGAAGCAAAGTTCCGAAGAACTTTTTGCAAGTTATTTCGCACCATATCCCAATGTTTTCGAGCCGACGGTACGAGGAAATGAGTTGACAACTGACAGGTCACAAGCATTTCAGGCTTATGAGCGAAAGGATTATCAAACGGCTGCCTCAGGGTTCAAAGCTTTGCTCAACGTTAACGAAGAACCAGGAATACTGCTGTTGCTGGGTAATTCAAACTTAATGCTTGGCAACACAAAAGAAGCCCAGGAAAATTTTGTTACTTTAATCAATAAATATGATGACCTGGATTTGCAGGCCAAATGGTTCCTGAGCCTCAGCTATTTAAGAAGTGGCGATAAGGATAGTGCGCGGAAAATATTAGAAGAATTGGGAGAGGCGGAGATTTCGTATGCATCCAAGGCGAAGGAGTTGCTGGAAAAAGTAAACTAACCTCTCTTAACGAATATGGGAACACAGGAATTGGACGAACCAACCGACAAGCGCGAACAATCCGGACAAATCAACTTTACTTTGAGAGTTTCTGCTACGGATCTTCCCCTGGACAACGAAAATTTCAAGATCAAACTCAACATGGATTTTGGACCAGAATTTGGCCCTGAGCTCACCTCCAGGACTGGCGGTCCAAATTTTCATGCCAATCGAGTTCGATCAATATTAAAATTTGTGTCGGATGATGTTATCCGCAAAGTAGTAGAGTTTATCTATTTTAAGGATGTATATGTCACTGATGGCAAGCCGCATACGTTGATCGAAAACGAGGAGATCGCTAACATCTACAGGGAACGAAGTCGTTACCGTCAAAGCAACCCGCTGGATACGAAACCAGATCTTCAAAAAGAAGAGGAAATTATCGCCAAAGCAGTTAATAGCCTTATTGATGAGGGCGGTCGGCGGATACCTATCCACGAAAGATGTGTTGCAGCCGTCAGGTTCGAAGAGCTAAGCGAAGGAAGGCTGTCAGTAAACGTTCAAAAGATCGTAAATGGAGATATGCCTCCTCCTTAACGCGATAATTTTTTTCGAATCACGAAGACGATAAGCAAACCCAGAGCTGCAACGGTACCGATAATGATATAAGTTGATCTATTGGTATTGTTTCGAAATATCTGGTCAACCGTACCATATGCTACCAATGGTGCCCAGATTTTTGGATCGGCAGTGAGCTCGTCTGCCTGCTCAAGGTAGCGTAACTTGGCAGATCTTAACGCATCGTCGATCGTGGCTCCCTCGAGCAGCTGGCCGTAAAAATCATCCATTAAGATATTAGATGCCTGATCGTTTACTCTCCAGAGGCTCATCAAAATGTTTTCACAGCCAGAGTATGTAAAGGCGCTTGCCATACTCATCATACCTTCACCCCTATATCCCTTGCCTATGCCAGACTCACAGGCAGTGAGCACGGCCATTGAAGCTTTTAGTTTTAAGCCATATAATTCATAAGCATGTAATTCCCCGTCGTCTGAGGCATCATTTTGTGATTTAAAGTAAAGACAGGCGGAAAAATCTCTTTTTTCGTCCCCGCTGCCGTGAATAGCAAGATGCAGAATATCAAAATCTGGAGACAAACTTTTGAAATTTGATTCCGTGGCTGCATCCCCAGTTAAAAATTTCCCATGTTCAAAACGTGTTGATAAAAGTTCCATCTCCCTTGCACCGACATCAATATCTCCGGACTGATTACTGGGTAGTCCCGAAGTTAGGCCAACAGCGAGCAGAGACGGTGTTCGAATAATGTTTCTAGATTTATGAACCAGCATTGAGGATGAGTACGCATATCCAATCGCAAACGATCTTAACATGTACTTTAACGAACGATAATTAACGGTTTCGCTAGAATCATCGGCCTCCAGCAGTAACTCAAATGGGATCTTGCTGATCGGACCGTCGGGGTTGATTTGCAGTCGATTAATATCGGCAAGAATCGCACTGAACGGCTTCACTAACAGACTGTGCAGCCTGTGGGCGCTAAAGGTGAATCTGCTAAAATCTTTTATGTCAGTGCTGGTTCGGTCGTCTTTAAAATGCAATAGGAGCGAATCAATTGTTGCCTCGATGACAGTAGGCTTCCCAATTCTTTGAAATACCAACGCATCATCGGTGATACCCAATGCATATACCCAATCTGTACCCCAGAAATATTCAATTGTGATCTTGTTGGTCTTTGAGATTATTTTTTGAATGTCGGCTAAAGCAGGGGACCTATATCCATACTTTACATTAAAATACCCTGGAAATTTTTCTTCGATCTCAAGCTTGCACGTCTGAATGCTGCGATCAAGACTCACTATCTCTTCCCGAAGTTTGGTTATAACGTCGGGTCTATTCTGATTGCCAAGCTCGCGGCTCAATTTATCCTGCGCTGTCAATAAATTTCTTTTCAGCTGCGCATGCACATTGAATAAGGTGTCTTGCTTGTTTAGTTGGGTAGTGCGTTCAGTTGAAATCAAAGCATCTGCCAAAGACCTTGATTTACTCTGCTCGAAGTAGCGAAACACGAGTGAGTTCAAGGTATCTTGAGGCAAATAATTGCTTCCATCGTACAGTAATGAGATTATGTCTTCATAGATATCATAGTTGCGGTCTAAGAACTCCCATTGTGCATCTTGCATGTCGAGGGTATTTCTCTCCTGCGACAATAATTTCTCAGACAGCCGTAAACACTCTAGTGCGTTCAACCAATACCGTGAATTTTTCTTGATTAAGAATTTACCTCTGAATGCCCGTGCTTTTTTAGATAACACTGCATGAACGTAATAATTAAACCCGATCATCGCTTCCGAAGGATTCTCCTCGACCCTTTCCGAGTGAAACGTGGGAGCCGATGCGATCAACGCCTGCTGATAATAATGAAGAGCGGAATCATATCGACTTTCGCGATAGTGAAAGTCGCCGATTAAAACAAAAGCCTCCGAAGCTTGCCTGCTCTGCATCATTCCCAGTGAACTGAATTCGTCAAACAGTTCACGTATCGTTTTATAAAACCTTTTTTCGTCAAGTACCATTGCATAAGTGTCAGCCATGTGTTGGAGGAGATAGACAACCAACCTGGTACTGACATTCTCTTTTTTATAGAAATCGTAAGCTTTTAAAAAATTGGAAATCGCCGCGCCGTATAGGGAATCCATTTTGAATGTTTCGCCTAGACCCAGATAGTACCAGCCCAGTGTTTTTTTAGGGTCTTTCGTTTTTTTATTGAGTGCGATAGCGGTGTAGTAATGCTGTTTTGCCAAATCAGATTTTCCCATATCGCGGTGAATACCTGCGACGACTCCATGCGTCATTTCCTGGAAAATGTTGTCGTCCATTTTTTTTGCGATCACCAATGCTTTCGTACCGTAGGAAAGGGCCTTCTCAAAGTCCTGCTGAGATCGGTTGGTAGTCGCCAGGTTGTAATAGTTTCGAAAAAGTGCCGTAAAGTCCCGAGAATGGATCGCTTCTCTGATCTGTAATGATTTTTCATATACCTTCTCGGCTTCTAAAAAATCGCTTTTTAAATACTTATACACGTCGCCGATGGAGTGATAACATTTTGCAACCTCCGCTTCCCAGTTTCCCTCTAACATCGTCCAAATATTTTTCGCACTCTCATAATGATAAAGCGAGCGTTTAATATCATGATCAATAAGGTAAAAGGATTTGCCTGTATTAAAGTGCAGCAGCGCCAGTTCGGACGTTTTCTTTGAATCTTTAAACATGTCGGCCGCCTCTTTCAACCATGCAAATACCTGCTCCGAAAATTTTTCCATTCCCGTAGAGTCCATGAATGCAAGTCTGTTAAGAGATTTCATATACAGGTCCCAATCTTTATCCTGTCTGGAAATGTTTATTGCTTTCTCAAGAAAGTGAACGGCGCGCTCCGGATCCTTATCCACGATTAGGTCAGCGGAACGATAAAATACAAGCGCGCTAGTATCTCCTTGCGGGAACGCAGGGAAATGCAAAACCGCGGTAACAAGAGCTACCAAAAAAAATTGAGATGAGGGCCTCATTTATATCCCTGAATATAGGGATGTAATCGGGAAAGCGGTAATGGTTTTTGATTTTGGGAGGGTTATCCGTTAATCGTTATCCGTTAATCGTTAATCGTTGATCGTTATCCGTTATCGGTTGGCTAACCTGATGTTCTGTGTTGCGAAGGATAGATAAACCACAACCCAGCCTCCCCCTCCCACTTTTCACTGTTCACTGTTCACTTATCACTCCACAGCATCCGCATTATAACCCTTCAACCCATACCACACCACCACCAAAAAGCAAAGGCAGGGAAGTATGAACGATTCTTGGATTCCAATTTCGTCAGCCATATAGCCCATTACCGGTGGCAAGATAGCTCCGCCGACGATAGCCATGATTATGAACGATGAACCCAATTTAGTGTAGTGGCCAAGGTCTTTAACGCCTAGGGCAAAGATCGTAGGAAACATGATAGACATAAAGAAATTTACAGCCAATACAGCATAAACGGCTGTATAACCTTCTGCAACGACCCCCATCAAGCATAGTATTGCGGCAGCTGCCGCATACGTTGTAAGCAGCTTGTGGTCCTTTATAAAAGTCATTAACCATGTGCCTAAGAATCGTCCCGCAACAAACAGGAAAGTGCCAATGGCGAGAAAATTCTGAGAGGCTGATTCTTTTGAAGTGCCTGGCAATATTTCGATGACATAATTGATGGTTATTCCCCAAATTCCGGCTTGAGCTCCCACGTAAAACAATTGTGCAATCACAGCGTACGTCAGGTGTCTCCTCTTAAAAATTGCCTTATCGAATTTCAACGATTCACCCTTTGCAGGTTCCGGCATTCGCGTCAGATAAAAAAGGAACGCAACTAACAAAACTACCCCCGCAATCATAGCATAAGGCAAGATCACGGCATCCGCTGCCTGCTGTTTTGAAGCTAGCGTCGTCATTGCCCCTTCATTTCCTGAAAAAATAAAATGACCTGCTAACCATGGACCCACGACCAACGCAACACCGTTAAACGATTGTGAGAAATTCAATCGTTGAACTGAAGTTTCGGGTTTACCCAGTATCGTAACGTATGGGTTAGCCGCCGTTTCCAGAAAAGCCAACCCGCTGGCGATGATGTACAACGCTATTAGAAAAAATCCAAAGGTCAATAATTTGGCTGCCGGTATGAACAAAAGCGCACCGACAGCATAGAGCACCAATCCAAGAAGAATTCCCTTCTTATAGCTGTAGCGCTCCATAAAAATTCCAGCTGGAATGGCTATTGTAAAATAGCCAAAATAAAATGCCGTCTCAATGAATAACGCCTGCGCCCGACTGATCTCAAATACCGGTTGAAAATGGGCGATCAATGCGGAGTTCATGATATTCGCCATCCCCCATAAAAAGAAGAGGCTCGTCACGAGTATAAAAGGGACGAGGTAAGACTTATTGCTGTCGATATTTTCCTGGGCGCGCACAGCTTGAGTGGTAGGGATAGGCATCGTATCAGATTTTAGGATGGTTGCTAAAGTATGAATAATCTTAGAAACTTCTGGCTACCTGTCGTTGCTCACCTAGCCCTTCGATACCCAACTCGATAACATCGCCGGGTTTAAGATAGACCGGTGGGTTGAAACCCAAGCCAACTCCTGCCGGCGTACCCGTCGATATCACGTCTCCGGGTAGCAATGTCATAAACTGGCTAATATAACTCACCAAAGTCGGCACCTGAAAGATCATATCATCGGTATTGCCGTTCTGCAGCGTCTTGCCATTTACTTTTAACCACATGTGAAGATTATTGAAGTCTGACACCTCGTCTTTAGTGACCAGATAGGGACCCATTGGAGCAAACGTATCACAGCTTTTTCCCTTAACCCACTGCCCATTTCGTTCCAGTTGGAACTCGCGCTCGCTATAGTCGTTGTGGAGACAAAAACCAGCAACGAATTCCATCGCGGCCTTTTCGTCCACATACGCTGCTTTCTTGCCGATGACCACGGCTAACTCCACTTCCCAATCTGTCTTCACACTCTTTTTGGGTATAATCAAATCATCATTGGGTCCCGTCAATGCTGTGGTTGACTTAAAAAATAGAATGGGTTCCTTTGGCAACGGCATATTCGATTCGAACGCGTGTTTTGAGTAATTAAGGCCCACGCAAATGATCTTCGATGGTCGTGTGAAGGGTGATCCGAATCGAACTTTGGTCTCAACGCGGGGCAGCTTGTCGCTATTTTCATTCAGCCACTTGCTGAGCCGTTGAAGTCCATCATTCTCCAAAAATTTTTCGCCAAAATCTTCACCAAATGATGATACGTCTAATATTTTTTCATTTATCAATACACCAGGTTTTTCCTTCCCCGGTTCCCCAAATCTTAATAGCTTCATACTTTTAGTTATTTGAGACGCATTAGCTCAGTTGCTCAATTTTATATATCCACCATCAATTGGATAGTCAGTTCCAGTCACGAACGCAGCTTCATCGGAGCATAAATACAACGCTAGGGCTGCTATTTCTTCTGGTTTACCCATACGTCCAATGGGTTGAACCTTGGACAATTTTTCAAACATTTCCTTTTCCTGTCCCGCATAGTTTTTCTTTAGGAAGCCATCGACAAAAGCCGTATGAACACGAGCCGGAGAAATGCAATTACACCGTATGTTATCTTTTATATAATCCTGGGCAACGGAGTAAGTCATCGAAAGGATGGCACCTTTACTCATAGAATATGCAAAGCGGTCGGCTATGCCCATACTTCCGGCGATCGAGGCCAAGTTCAAAATTACGCCTCCACCTTGGCTTTTCATCTGACCTATTACAGCAGCCATACCGTTATATACACCTTTTACATTGACGTTGAATATCCTGTCGAAATCTTCCTCTGAAGTATTATCCAATCGTCCAATATGGGAAATACCCGCACAGTTGATTAAAATATCTAAACGACCTGCATCATCGATTAGCCTGGCAAAAACTTTTTTTACATTGGCCTGGTCTGAGACATTGCAGGCAAACGATTTTGCCTTACCTCCGTCAGAAACAATGGACTTTGCTGTTTCCTCGCCCGACGATTCATTTAATTCAAGAATATATACCTCCGCCCCTTGTGCGGCAAAGACTTTCGCGATCGCTCTGCCTATACCACTCCCCCCACCTGTAATTGCAACAATTTTACTTGCGAGACTGAACATGATTAATTTCGATTAATGTGCATGGGGACTTAAGAAACTATCCCACTCTCCTGCCTGGCCGTTCAAATGGTCTTTCAGGAAGATAGCATAAGAAGGTTTATAGGGTTTCTTACGGAGCGGCATATTTGCTTCGTCCGGAGTATAGTCGCCCTTTTTAGCGTTGCATTTTTTGCACGCAGCTACGAGGTTCATCCACGTGTCGCCGCCACCCTTTGCCCTAGGCACTACGTGATCAATGGTCAGATCCCTTCGCGTTCCGCAATATTGACACTCGAAATTATCGCGCTTGAATATGTTTTGCCGGGTAAGATTAACGCCCTTGTAAGGGGCGTTAACATATCGATTCAGGCGGATGACAGATGGCATCGGGAAACTTTGCGTTACAGAATGCAATCTGTGGCCGTTTGCCGGCCGAACCAATTCACTTTTTTTTAGGAAAACCAGAATAAAGGCGCGTTCCACTGAACAGACCATGAGCGGACTGTTATCTTGATTCAGCACCAATACCCTGCTATTCATTTGGCAATAGTATCTGTTTACTTGGCATTTAGAATATCCGCGCACCGAAATTCGTTTCCGGATAAGCATGGATATTTCATGATGGTAAGATATAACCAATCTTGCTAACTACAAAGATGTTTCAGGTTTGCGGTAGAATGTATGGTCTAACCGACTCCATCATACGCATAAGCGAATGTCAATCGGCCAGAACACGACGAAGGTGAGAGAAGTGGTGAGTGTATCCTTTTGTTTCCTGATTTAAAATACCTTTTTCGTTGAATGTGTCGACTCTGACGTGGCCGGAGGCATGAATGATCTTGTCCTTCTCCAATAGAATACCCACATGGTTTATCTTTCCATCTACGTTTTGGAAGAAAGCCAAGTCGCCAGGCTTTGCTTCGTGCACGGCGCTGACCACTCGGCCATGCGTCGCCTGCTGCCCTGAATCTCTTAACAGCCTGTATCCACAAATCTTAAAAACCATTTGCGTAAAACCAGAACAGTCTACTCCGAATGTGCTTTTACCTCCCCACAGATACGGAGAGTTGAGATATTTTATTGCAGTCGTTCTGACAAATTCAAATTCCCTTTTCTGACCTAAGTTTTTTGCTTCACCGATGAAGGCGAACTGCTCTTCCATTTTAAAAAGTTCTGAACTTGAAATGGGTATCATGCTGCCCATTAGGATAATCTGACGGCTCTTATTGTAAAGGATGCTGGACGTTATATCGGTCGTGATTTTAAATTCCGCGTGATTCAGGTACTCAAAATATTCCTTCGAAATAAAATGATGCTGCTTGGCATCTATCCATCCTTCGTACTGGTCAAAATTAGTTTTTATCCTAACCCACTTGCGGTCTTTGTCCTCATCAATCACCTCATAGTGATCGCCAAAAAGAAGTTGTGTTACCTGTTCACCTTTATCCGACGTTTCAGCGCGGACGGGCACTAGGCTGAGACGGCAGACACCATATTCCAAAATTTCCATGCAGGGGCGAAAATTAATAATTTATTTCAACTTCAGACGGCTAAGTTCACGCTTTGCATCTCGTTCTTTAATGGTATTTCTTTTGTCAAAAACTTTCTTCCCCTTCGCCAGGGCTATTTCCAATTTTGCTAAGCCCCGGTCATTGATGAACAAGCGGGTAGGCACAAGGGTAAGTCCCTTCTCTTCGACTTTACCTTCCAGCTTTCTGAGCTCCGAGCGTTTCAAAAGTAACTTTCGTTCACGGGTTGCTTCATGATTATAATGAGTACCCTGTGCATAGGGCGTAATATTGATTCCCTTTACAAAAAGTTCGCTATTGTTCATGTAGCAATATCCATCCTGCAAGTTTGCCTTGCCTTCCCGGATGGATTTTATTTCTGTGCCTGTTAGTACCATTCCGGCAACGTACCTGTCGAGCAATTCATACTCAAATCCCGCTTGCCGGTTCTTTATATTGATGTCATTGGAAAAGCGTTGTTTCATAGAAGTGCAGAAGTGTTGAAGTGTTGAAGTGTTGAAGTTACTGATATCCAGATTTGTACCCGGACTAAAGTCCAAAATTAAATTGAGAAAGCACCAGAAAGTTGAATTACATTGGCATGCGGGCAAGAGGAACAACGTCAAGGGAACTGAATTCACCTTTCAAAAATTTAAAATGCGCAGCCATGGCAATCATCGCCGCATTGTCCGTGCAATATTCAAATGCCGGTATAAAAATATTCCAACCTAACAATTGGCCCATGGATTGCAGCCCTCTACGCAGACCGGAATTAGCAGAAACGCCACCGGCAATGGCGATGGTCTTAATGTCGGTTTGCTCACTCGCCTGCCTGAGGCGGTTGAGCAACATATAAACCAGATTTTGCTGAAGACTGGCGCAGATATCGTGTAGGTTTTCTTCCAGGAACGTCGGATTTTTTGCGCGTTCATCACGCAAAAAATATAAAAATGCAGTCTTGATACCACTAAATGAAAAGTCGAGACCGGGCATGTTGGTTTCTGGAAACGTGAATGCACTTGCATTGCCTTTTTGAGCGTATTGGTCGATTAAAGGTCCACCGGGATACGGCAGTCCCATGATCTTTGCTGCTTTGTCGAATGCCTCACCAACGGCGTCGTCCTGTGTCTGTCCTATCACTTCCATGTCCAAGTGATCACGGACCAATACGATTTGCGTATGACCGCCGCTTACGGTCAAGCACAGAAATGGAAACGTGGGTTTAGGGTCATCGATAAAATGAGAAAGGACATGTGCTTGCATGTGGTTGACCTCAATCAGGGGAATGCCGAGCGCGAGTGCCATTCCTTTTGCATACGACACGCCGACCAATAGCGAGCCCATCAGCCCAGGCCCACGCGTGAACGCAACCGCGTCTAAATCTGTTTTGCGAATGCCTGGACCTTGCATTGCCTCCTCGACGGTTGCAACGATATTTTGTTGATGCGCCCGGGATGCTAACTCGGGGACAACGCCTCCGTATTTTCGGTGTACTGCCTGTGTCGCGATAATATTATTAAGTACCTTGCCGTTTCTAATTAAGGAAGCAGACGTCTCATCGCAGGAAGACTCAATGGCAAGTATAATGGGACCCATGTGTTGACAAATGAACTTGCAAGTTATTAAAAATAGGATACGTTCAGTATTGGCTTATACCGTCACTGGGATCCTTTTTTTAGTCATCTCGGGTTTTCTGATCCTCCAGATCCCACCTGTACAAAACTATTTTATCGGAAAATTTTTAAAGGACTTTACGCAAATTACGGGTTTCACCACCACTGTCGAAAGCTTCCGAATGCTGTGGTTCGACCGTCTGGAACTTCAGAATGTTTCGGTATACGATCCTGCAAACAATCAAATGATCAAGGCGCGCGAAATTCTTATCAATTTTGAGCTTTCACAGCTTTGGGAGAATAGAAAAGTTAACATCGATGGCGTTTTTGTAGACAGTGCCCACGTATTCGTTACCCGGATTGACGAGTCAGACACGTCGCGGGATCTCAATATGAACGTGTTCATATACAGGATCAACCAGGGTTATTCCTCCGGATCGAGAGGCGGTAGAAAAAATCCGCCCAGAATAAACATCGGCGAGGCGTTCGTGAACCGCAGCCAATTTACTTATGTGAATCAGGATCGAGACAGCGTTGCCTCAGGTTTTGATTATAATCATTTTTCGCTTTCGGTAGATGAAGGTCAGCTGAGCAGCTTCGTTATCCTCGGTGATACCACCGAGTTTCATGTCAGCACCCTCATCGCAGAAGACTTGAGATCAAAGTTCCAGGTCAAGCAAATTTCAACCTTTTTTCGTGTTTGCCAAAAGTCAATGGAATTTATAGGTCTTAACGTTCAGGCTGGTGAAAGTGTGGTATCGGATACGGTGATCTTCACCTACGACCGGTTGCTCGATCTCAATAATTTTGTGGACAAAGTCAAGATCCACGCACGTCTTGACAACACCGTGATATATCCTAGAGACCTTGCATTTTTCGTTGCCGGAGTCGAGGCGATTGAACAACCTTTTAGGGTGGAAGGACTCTTCAATGGCGGTGTCAAAAACTTCAAGTTTTCGGATATGAAAATCGACATCGGGAATTCTCACCTGCTAGGGTCTATTGACATGGATGGACTGCCCAACATCACGGAGACGTTCATGAACATAAACCTGAAAAATTCGACCGTCGACCCCAATGACCTATCGTTTTTATTTAATGAAAATACTATGGCGCGGCTGCTGCCGATGGGGATGCTTTCAATGGATGGCCAGTTTCTCGGGTACCCTACTGACTTCGTTGCCAACGGAAATTTTACAGGGAGACTTGGCGTGATCAATTCAGATATAAACTTCAAAGTAAATGAAAAGAATTTCGACCGTTCAGAATACAGCGGGCGATTATCCCTCACGAAATTTGATTTGGGTCGGTATTTGGATGACACGGTGACGTTTCAAAAAGTGAGCATGGACGGGCGTGTAAAGGGTTCCGGACTTACTCAAAATACAGCTGACTTCCAGCTGGATGGAAATGTTTACTCAATAGGCATTAGAGGATATGACTATAAGAATATAAACACAAATGCACGTCTCGCACTGGAACGGATCAACGGTTTTGTTGAAATAGATGATCCTAATCTTCAATTCAGCGGAAATGGTTTTGTTGACCTGCGTGAGGGAAAAAGTATAATCCAAGTTCAGGCTTCTTTAGACACAGCTTACTTACATAATCTTAAGCTTACTTCAGACAACATTTTTCTGAAAACTGATCTGATTGCTGATATTAAAGGGCTATCGCTCGATTCTCTCACAGGAACCGCGGACTTTAGAAATTTTCAAATTGACTTTAATGGCAAATCATTAAGCCTTGAAAGTATCAGCCTGAATTCACAACATCGTCTTGACAATCGAAGACTGCTTCTTGAAACTTCACTAGCAGACCTTGAGGTAACTGGTGACTACTATTTCTCTGACCTCTACACTGACATTCAAATGTTATCAGATGAAATCGCACTTAACATTGAGAATGATGAAAGGAAGTCCGACTACTATTATAGCAACAAAACATACAAGCCAAAAACATATCAGGCAGCTATCAATATAAAAGTAAAAGACATCAAACCCTTGGCTTCACTGCTAAGTGTAAACTTCAAACTTTCACCTGACGTTGCGTTTGAGGGCAGTTTCACCAGCGGACATACGACCATTTTTCAGGGCTATACAAGATTTGACTCCCTGCAATTTGAAAATTCACTATTCGTCAACAGCGAAATCGATCTAACAGCGTCGAAGGTCAGCGATAGCACCAACGTGCTTGCTATGCTTTCCATAAATTCTGAAAATCAGTCTATAGGTCCCCATATTAAAACAAAGAACCTGTTAGCTGAGGCAATCTGGGATCGCAGTCACATTGACTTCGGCGTGGATGTTGACCAGGTTGACCAATCTAATAACATCAGGCTGGATGGCACCGTGGATTTCCTGTCCGACAGCACGAGGATCACCATGGCGCGGTCAACTTTAAAACTGCTGGAGCGTGAATGGACGTTTCGCGAAGGTAATTTCATCAATGTGAAGAACAGTGGCTGGCGTTTTAATGAATTGGCCCTGGTAAACGGTGAGCAATCCATTACTCTTGATGGAATTGTTTCGGAGAACCCGTCTCATCTATTGTCATTAGACGTGCATGCCCTCGATTTATCACTGTTCAATGTGCTGACAGACAAAAAATTTACAGGCACCATGAATGCCCAATTGAAGATGAGCAACTATTACGGAGATCCGTCGCTTCAAAATGAGATTGGCATTCGCGATCTGAATATTAACGAATTCCTCATCGGGGATATAGCTGGCAAGAACGAGTGGGACACGGCTCAGCATAAATTCAACATTAATCTTGTGATCGACAGAACCCAGGAAAGAATACTCGACGTTACAGGCGATTATACACCGTCGCGAAAGGAAAGTCCAATTGACATCACTGCAAATCTAAAGAATGCAAACCTCAAAATTGTCGAACCCTTTATTGATGATATTTTGAGCAATATTGAAGGGACTATTTCCGGTGAATTCAAGATTGTGGGCCAACTTGCCTCACCCCAGATAAATGGTGAGGGAAGCGTCTCAGACGCGCAGATCATGATCAACTATCTTCGAACCATGTACCGTTTTACAGGGAACATCGGGCTGACACCAACCTCCATCTATTTTAAGGATATTGTTTTGACAGACGCTTCCCGGAATAATGGAAAATTAAACGGCGCCATAACGCACGCTGACTTCGGTAGCATGGCCATCTCGTTAGACGCATCATTCAGGAATTTTCAGGTCTTAAATACAACGGTCAAGGACAACAGCCTGTTTTATGGTCAGGCCTATGCAACGGGAGAGGTAAAATTTAGCGGACCACTATCGAATTTGCGCATCACATCGAATGCCCGAACAGAAAAAAACACAAGGGTTTACATACCCATCAGTGGAGTATCTTCCATTGATCGCAAAGACTTTATAACCTTTGTGAATTTTACAGATACCACCTTTACTAAAAAAATAGAACGAGCCGCGGATAAGAAAGTAAATTTAACAGGCATCACATTCGACCTGAATCTTGACGTTACGCCTGAGGCATATTGCGAAATCATTATCGATCTGAAGTCCGGCGATATTATCAGAGGTAGAGGAGACGGAGACCTCAAACTCCAAATTGATACAAAGGGCGAGTTCAGCATGCTTGGATCCGTCGAATTTACAGAAGGGTGGTACAATTTTACCCTCTATGATATTATCAACAAAGAGTTTGAGATACTGAAAGGGAGCAGGATTACCTGGCTGGGAGACCCTTATGAGGCTGTCGTCGATATCAGGGCCACCTACAGCCAGCTTGCTTCATTGCTCCCTATACTTCCTGAAGCGCATGCTATCGATCCTATTCCCGCGGCGAGACGCAAATACCCCGTCCAGGTGCTGATGAAAATGGACGGACAGATGTTATCCCCTGATATCAATTTTGAAATCACGGCAACGGACCTTCCACAGAATGCCGGTGTCTCACCTAACGCCGGGCCGCTGAACCTAGATTTAGAATTTACAGCGTTTAAAAACAGATTGGATGAGCAGGAGCTAAATCGCCAGGTGTTCAGTCTGATTATCTTGCGAAGATTTTCATCACCCGAATCATTTAACACCAGCGGATCCGTCGTCAGCAGCTTAAGTGAATTACTCTCGAACCAGCTTAGTTATTGGATGAGCCAGGTGGATGAGAATTTGGAAATCGATGTCGATGTCTCGTCGATGGATCAGGAGTCATTCAATACCTTCCAGCTACGGTTCGCCTATACGTTTATGAATGGCCGTTTAAGAGTGTCTGGTGATGGTACGTTCAATAACACAAGTCAAAATCCAGGCAATCAGCCTAACCCGTCCAGTCTCGCGGGTGACTGGGCTGTAGAATATAAACTCACAGCGGATGGCAAACTGCGGGTCAAGATGTATAGCAGAACAAACTATAATGCAATCCTCAGCTCCGTGAACAATCAAACGGCAATGACTACCGGTGCCAGTCTCATATATACGCAATCTTTCAATGAGCTTAGAGACCTTTTCCGTTCGTCGCGAGAAGAAAGAAACGCCGATCCTGAAGTTATAGACATGAATGTGGAAGCCCTCAAAGAAGATGAGTAAGTGGTTTCTCATATTTGTGCTCCTTCCATGCGTATCCTTTAGCCAAGTTGCTGATTCTGTATCTGGGGTCAATAAAAAACGTCTGAAGACATTCGCGATTGGCGGGACCGTTGCATATAGTATCGCGTTAGCGGGCCTCAGCCACCTATGGTATTCGGAAGCTGAGAGTCAGCCCTTTCAATTTTTTAACGATAATGCCGAGTGGAAACAAATGGACAAGGCCGGGCATTTCTTTTCAAGCTTTTATTTCAGCTATGGAACTTCGAGGGCCTTGCAGTGGTGCAATGTTGAACCTCAAAGATCTGATCTCATCGGGTCGCTCGTTGGGTTTGGGTTAATGTTGCCCATTGAGATCCTTGATGGTTTTTCCGACGCCTACGGCGCTTCTGGAGGCGATCTGGTTGCGAATGCGGCAGGGTCAGCATTCTATTTGGTCCAGTCACGACTTTGGAAAGAAGTCAGGATCCATCCTAAGTTCTCATTTCACCGAACTCGCTATGCCGAAATGCGATCTGACCTTCTTGGGGGCGATCTCACGAGTGAAATCTTTAAGGATTACAATGGCCAGACTTTCTGGTTATCGTTCGATATTGATAAGTTTACAAAGTTTCCGCGTTGGTTGAATTTTGCAGTAGGCTACGGCGCCGAAGGGATGGTTTACGCGCGCGACTACCAAAACATTGAGGCCGGCCATGCCAAGCCCTTTCGCCAGTATTACCTTGCCATTGACTTCGACCTGACAGCTATTAAATCGCGTTCCAAGGCGATAAATACTTTGCTGTTCCTTGCTAACATGATCAAGATCCCGGCGCCAACGATCGGGTTTTCTCAAAAAGGCGTAAAGTTCCATCCCTTGTACTTTTGAGTGTAAAATTAATGTGTCTGTTCTGACGAAAGGATGCTTCTTATTCCTTAAATTCAGTCTCCTTTAACCAATTTTTTTATGGATATCATGCAGTACCTCGAGCAGTATGCCGAACAAATCGGGGGACAATTCACGGATTACGATAGCAGTAAGTCCGTTGTAATTATCCCCATTAATGGAAGTCGATTTCAAACTGTTTTAGCCGTCAAACAAACCAGTCCGGTGTCGGGGAGAGACCAGGCAATTTTTACATCAAAGGTCTGCGCATACACTACCAGTCTTGATCTGAAATCTCTTTTGGAAAAGAATGCTGATTTTGATTATAGCAAATTTGTGCTGGAGGAAGGCTATCTAAAAGTCGAAGCGTCGTGCCTCACGTCAACGGCCTCGCAGGACCAGGTAAAAGAAATGGTTCAGGAAGTCGCGAAGCTTGCTGACTATTACGAACTAAAACTGACGGGTAAGGATATTCATTAGCCGGGTGTACGTTAACCGTTATCTGTTATCCGTTAATCGTTATTAGTTATTAGTTAATAGTTAATAGTGGCTAGGTAACTTGATGTTGCTCATTTGAGCGTTTTTCAAGGACATACGGCCCGGAACTCCTCACATGAAATTTCTGTTCGGATCATGTATCTAAAGCAAATAGCTTAAGATTTTTGCCGATACAGAATAGATATCTAATAACCATTAACTTTGGAATGCAAGCGACCTTATCGCTCTGGGGCTCTTCACCGGGCACCAGGGAGGAAAGTCCGGGCAACATAGAGCGGCGTACTTCCTAACGGGAAGGTGGTGGCGCCCAACAACGCCATCAACAGATAGTGCCACAGAAAATAAACTACCCTCCGCCAGCTGGCGGAGGGAAAAGGTGAAAAGGTGGGGTAAGAGCTCACCGTCACGCCAGTGATGGCGTGAGCATGGTAAACCTTACGCGTTGAAAGGTCAAATAGGTTACGCCCACGCAAGTGGTTAGCGGCTCGTTAACAATACCAGGCGTGACGGGTAGACTGATAGATCATGCCAGCGATGGCATGACCAGATAAATGATAAGGGTCCCCCGCCAATTGGCGGAGGAAACAGAACCCGGCTTATCAGCTTGCGTTTTTTTATTTTAAGCCTGTCAGTTACGAAACGCTGACAGGTTTATTATTTTTAGCGATTAACTACTAAGATACATGTCAAAAATCCTCGTCATTGAAGACGACAACAAAATCAGGTCAATACTGAAGGAAATCCTGGAAGAAAAACACCATGAAGTAGATGATGCCGCTGACGGGCTGGAGGGCCTCAAGAAACTCGAACAGGGAATATATGACCTTTGTTTATGTGATATCAAGATGCCGAAGATGGATGGCATGGAAGTATTAGAGAAAGCCAAGGAAGCCGAACTGGGTACGAATTTCATCATGATCTCCGCGCATGGCACAATCGACGTAGCCGTTGAAGCTGTCAAGAAAGGAGCCTTCGACTTTCTTCAGAAACCTTTTGACCTGGGACGACTTGAAATAACACTGAGAAATGCACTCGATAAATCGACGCTCCAACGAGAAACAAAGACGCTAAAAAAGAAGATCTCTAAAAAGAACGAGATGGTAGGCGAGTCGGAGGCTATGAGGCAAGTAAAGGAAATGATAGAGAAAGTAGCACCTACCGATGCTCGCGTATTGGTGACAGGACCCAATGGATCAGGCAAAGAACTCGTGGCGCGGTGGATCCACGAAAGTAGCAAACGGGCGAATGGTCCAATGGTAGAAGTCAACTGTGCGGCTATACCTTCGGAGCTCATCGAAAGCGAATTATTCGGCCATGAGAAGGGATCTTTCACTTCCGCCATCAAGCAGCGGCTTGGAAAGTTCGAACTTGCCGAAGGCGGTACCCTCTTCCTTGATGAGATCGGTGATATGAGCCTTTCAGCTCAGGCTAAAGTGCTTCGGGCGCTTCAGGAAAATAAGATCACCCGCGTTGGTGGTGATAAGGAAATAAATGTTCACGTGCGAATTGTCGCAGCCACTAACAAGGATCTGAGAAAGGAAATCGAGGATAACAAATTCCGGGAGGATCTATATCACAGGTTGAGCGTCATCGTCATAAAAGTACCTGCACTTAACGACAGGAAAGAAGACATACCCTTGCTGACGGAAAAATTTTTGGAAGACATAGCGGAAGAGTATGGCGCCAAGAAAAAAAATATCGAACCAAAAGCACTTGAAGCGTTAAAGAAATATAACTGGACAGGAAACATTCGCGAATTAAGGAATGTCATTGAGCGGCTGGTGATCATGAGCGGCGGTGATATAACTGAAGACGACGTAAAGAACTATCTGTAGATCTCTGAGAGCATGTGCTCGCTAATTGAAATGCGCCGTTTGCTCGCAGACAGTTTGGAATTACATAAACGGCATAGTATAATGATCGAACAGAAGAACTATGTCATGCAATTTAGATGCCCTAACAAGTAAGAAATGAAAAATATCATCACCGTCATTGCAATCGTCGTGATATTTGGCTGCAAAGGAACACAATCTTCTGCCCCTCCGACAGATCAGGTAGAAATGGAAAAACCCGGCTCGACTCATACAAGTCAAAACTCCCTGGATTGGGATGGAATATACCGCGGCATTCTTCCCTGTGCCGATTGCGAGGGAATTCAAACCACCATTTACCTACGAAAGGATTTAAGTTTTACAACAAAAACGAAATACCTCGGGAAATCCGATACGGTGTACGAAAGCTCCGGGAAATTCGGCTGGAACGAAAAAGGGAACACCATCTTATTGATCCCAAGCGAGAAAGGTCAGGGTTCGCAATATCTCGTGGGGGAGAACATCCTCACCCAGCTGGACATGCAGAGCAAAAAAATTACGGGTAAAAATGCTGCTAGTAACATTCTTACAAAATCAAACTATGCTATCCTTGAAAAATATTGGAAACTAGTTGAACTAAACGGCAGGCCTGTGGCGGTTGACAGTACATTCGTCAAAGAACCGCATATTATCTTTAAAGAAAGTGACAACAGGATGAACGGCAATGGGGGGTGCAATAACATTTCAGGCTCTGTCAGAATAGAAGGTCTCAATCGTATCGCTATTTCAAAAACAATTTCAACAAAAATGGCGTGTCCGAGAATGGATTTGGAACAGGAATTTTTAGATGCCCTCCAAAAAGCAGACAACTTCAACATCAACGGCGACATGCTGGTCTTGAATAAAGCTCGCATGGCTCCGCTCGCCCGCTTTAAAACAGTTTATATGAAATAATGGATGCGAAATGAATCAATACAGTCCACATCATCAACATCTCGCTTGGAGTCTAGACCATACTTGCTGTGATCCGTCGACGGTGGAGGCTGTGAAAAATGATTACTTTGACGATCCTCGGCTTTGATTTTGTAACGGGGACCTCTGGAACAATAGTCGCGTCTGCAAGATAGAAAGTTTTAGCGCAGAGGAAATACACGCAGAGGAAGCTAACTTCCATACTCTCGGCGGCTTCTCTGCGTGGCTTTTTTCTCAGCGCTCTGCGCTTAAATTTTGGATGACAAGCATTCAATTTATCATGAAGTAAACTTAAGGCCGCCCTGTATTTGAAAGATTTTACCTCTTTTTTTTGTTTTTTACACAGCCTCGGTGTGCCGTGGACAATTCAAAAGAGAAAAAACATTAGCAGAAAACTTGTCGTAAAGCCCAATACGCCACCGATCATTACTTCACGCGGCGAGTGAACATTCAGTTGAAGACGCGCCGACATGACAACTCCGGCCAGGACGATCGTCACAACGGTAGGATAGAAAAGCGCACCGTCCTCCGAGATCTTATTCAAGGGTAATAGAATTCCGACCAAGCCGCAAATTCCGAGGCTGTGCATACTCACCTTGTAAAAATATGTAGCCACTGTTCCAACCAGCACCAAGGCGTCGATGATAACCAGAAACTTCAGTAAATTATCGTTAACCCCGATTCGCGTGCGTGTATAAAACAGATAAGTGACGAGGATATACAAAATTGTAATAAAAGAAAATGGAACGATTCGTTCGTGCCGGTCTCTCATTGCCAATGTTCGAATTGAACCAAAAGTCTTGAAAATGCCAACATTCAAGGCAGGAAAAAGAAAGGTGACACAAAAGATCAGAAAAATAAAGTTCAGATGGCCGTCTTCCTTCAGCGGATCGAGTGCCACTGGGAAAATATAGGTGAGAACGCCAAAAAGATATGTGGCAAGCAATAACGGATGAAAGATTATAGAAATAATACGAGCCAATAGCATCACCGTTTACATCTCCTTTCTTAGACGTGCAACGGGGATGTTGAGTTGTTCGCGATACTTGGCAACGGTCCGTCTCGCAATATTATATCCTTTGTCGTTCAGGATTTTTTCGAGTTTATCATCTGAATAAGGTTTGTCCTTATCTTCACTTTCAATGATATCCTTAATGATTTGTTTTACTTCGCGACTGCTCACTTCTTCACCCGAATCCGTTGAAATACCTTCCGAGAAGAAGTACTTCAAAGGGTAAATTCCAAAGTCAGTCTGAATAGCCTTGCTACTTGCCACACGGGATACAGTGGAAATATCCATGTTAATCATCGTGGCGATGTCTTTCAAAATCATTGGCTTGAGCTTTGTCTCATCCCCTTCCAGGAAAAAGTCATACTGGAAATCGATGATGGCTTTCATCGTGCGCAACAATGTATGCTGGCGCTGTTTTATGGCATCAATAAACCATTTCGCAGCATCCAGTTTTTGTTTGACGAATGTAACGGCCTCCTTCAGTTTTTTATCCTTTTTGTTGCTCTTATCATATGCCTTGAACATGTCGGTGTAGGATCTGCTGATTCGAAGCTCCGGAGCATTTCGGCTATTCAGGGCAAGCTCGAGCTTTCCATTATTGTTCGTCAATATATAATCCGGAATGATGTACTGATTCTTAGTTGCCGTGGGTCCACCTCCACCGCCTGGTTTAGGATTGAGTTTAATGATCACTTCGATTGCATCTCTTACAAAGTTTTCATCTTCCGTATCAAGCTTCTTTTGTATTTTCTGATAATGCTTTTTTGTGAACTCTTCAAAACATTCGGTAATGATCTTCTTAGCCACAGCCACATCGATGTCGTGGCCATTGTCCATTCGGTCAAGCTGCAGGTACAGGCACTCCTGCAAATTCCTGGCGGCTATACCCGGGGGATCAAAAGTCTGAATTTTCTTCAGAACAGCCTCAACTTCTTCTGCTGTCGTTTCTATTCCCTGCGAAAAGGCCATATCATTTACGATCGCCTCCAGGTCTCTCCTAATATACCCGTCGCTTTCAATGCTCCCCACCAGTTGCTTTCCAATTGACAGCTCTCTTTCACTTAGGCCTAGAAAATCAAGCTGATTCATCAATTGCTCATGAAGCGACGAAGCCATAGGGATCGGCATCTCCCGATTGTCTTCATCATCATCGCCATCCCCCTGCATTTTATACCCGCTATAGTCATCGTCTCGCAAGTAGTCCTTAATGTCGACATCATCGTCGCTGCTGGCCGATGCCTCAAATTCCTCAGTCTGTGTTTCTGGGGCTGACTCTTCGGGCTTCTCCTGCTCCTGCTCTTCTCCTTCTTCCAATGCCGGATTTACTTCCAATTCTTCTTCAATTCTAGCGTCAAGCTCAGCTGTAGGTACTTGCAACAGTTTAATAAACTGAATTTGTTGCGGGGATAACTTTTGTTGTAATGACTGGCTTAAACCAAGCTTTTGCATGTATCGAAATCTTTATATCAACTATGTATTTTGCAAAGTTAAAAAAATTGTCCACAGGTTCACGGTCAATCAACTGGTCTAAAAACTACTCATTGGCCTTTATGATATCCTGGGTTTAACAACCAATAACTCCGAATGAAGTTATGAAATTCACTAAGTTTTTTCGTTTTTTGCGAACTTTTAACTGCTGCTAAAATTAGGCAGAGCAACACAATTTCACCGAAATGAAGCGGACTAAAATTAAAGAATTACTAGCGTCTTCTCCCTCGAATCAATTGGTGACCGTCAGTGGTTGGGTCAGATCGTTCCGCAATAATCAATTCATTTCGATAAATGATGGTTCTACCATCCAGAACTTGCAAGCAGTCATTGAACTCGACAGCATAGAGGAATCTGTATTGAGAAGGCTTACCACCGGGACATGCTTGACACTCACAGGAGAACTGGTAGCATCTTTGGGAAAGGGCCAGGTCGTTGAGGTTAGGGTGAGCGAATTAAAAATCCTCGGAGATTGTGACCCGGAGAAATACCCGCTTCAACTCAAGAACAGGCCGAGTCTGGAGTACCTGAGGGAGATAGCCCACCTGCGATCAAGGACGAACACGTTCAGCGCTGTAATGCGTGTACGGCATGCTATGGCATTCGCAGTTCATAATTTCTTTAACGAGAGAGGATTCTATTATATCCACACTCCCGTCATCACCGGTTCCGATGCCGAGGGAGCGGGCGCCATGTTCAGGGTCACCACGTTGGATCCAAACAACCCACCCCGCGACACGACTGGTTCAGTCGATTTCAAGGAAGATTTCTTCGGAAGAGAAACAAACCTGACAGTCTCCGGTCAATTGGAGGGTGAAACATATGCGCTCGCGTTGAGCGAGATCTACACCTTTGGACCGACGTTCAGGGCCGAAAACTCAAACACTACACGCCATCTCGCTGAGTTTTGGATGATCGAGCCAGAGATGGCCTTCTATGACATTCACGACAACATGCAGCTCGCACAGGATTTTCTCCAGTACCTGGTGCGTTATGCGATTGCAAACTGCAATGACGATTTGGAGTACCTGAGCAGGCGTGCTAAAGACGAAGAGGATAGCAAGCCGAAGGATCAGCGAAGTGAATTAAGTCTGACAGACCGATTGAAGTTCGTTGCAGAAAATGAATTTCAGCGATTGTCTTACACGGAAGCCATAGATATCCTGAAAAACTCAAATCCAAATAAGAAAAAGAAATTTCAATTTCTTATAGATGCATGGGGCGTTGACTTGCAATCAGAACACGAACGTTTCCTCGTAGAGAAACATTTTAAAAAGCCGGTGATCCTGTACAATTATCCTGCAGACATCAAGGCCTTTTACATGAGGCAAAATGAGGATGGGAAAACTGTTGCAGCCATGGATGTACTCTTTCCTGGCATCGGAGAAATCATCGGGGGATCTCAACGCGAAGAACGGTACGAGAAAATTGTAAAACGCATTCAGGAACTAAAACTCCCCGAAAAAGATCTTTGGTGGTACCTCGAGCTCCGGAAGTTTGGCTCTGCGCCTCATAGCGGCTTTGGACTTGGTTTCGAGCGCCTGATCCAGTTCGTTACAGGAATGACAAATATCAGAGATGTTATTCCCTTTCCCCGTTATCCAGGGAATGCAGAATTTTAGTTGGACAAATGATCGCTAAAGTATTGCCAGATCTTCCGTTCCAATAGTAAGAAAATTGAAATCGCGATACTTTAAACAATTCAGTCAAACGCTATTGCTTGAATACAGGAAGACCAACTTGTTTCCCAATTTTGAAGCGCTGTGACAATCATACTCGCGTAAAGGCAGGCTCATGCGCCAGCCACGTAAGACTGATGCTACCAGCAGAAAGAAAAAAGTATAGTTTCCAATTATGACTATGATCAGGCCGCTGGCGGTTCATGATGACTGAACAATTATTTTTTTTCCTCGCGAAACAACTTTGAAAAGGGAACTGCTGTAATGCCATGTAAAAAAATACTCATCAAAACCGTCAGCGTGATCACGGCATAAATCTGGGCATATTCATCACGGCCTAAGGCGATGACAACCATCAACAGATACAAAACCGATGCTATACCTCTCGGACCAAACCAGCCAATGAATCCGATAGTCCTCCAGCTTAGTTCGGTGCCCAGTAAACTAAGGGCAACGGGAACCAAGCGGATAACGGTGAGACTCAACACGGCGTAGATGATTGCCGGAAGATTCCAATACGGAAAAGAAAATGGAACCAGTATCATTCCGAATAAAAGGAAAATAAAAAGAATCAGCGCCTGACTTTCGGCTTCACCAAATTCATGAATGCGTTCACGGATTGATGCTGTTCGTGTTCCCAATAACATACCGGCAAAGAAAGCTGCGATAAATCCATTACCGTGAAACATTTCAGCCAGTGAATAAGCGAGCACCGCGATGGCAATAGAAGCTAATCGCTGAAAGGTGTGGTTCATCCAACCCCGTTCGGAAGAAATGTCTACGAGGTAACCACCAAACCATCCGATCAGACCTCCAATCAACGGGCCGTAAACAAATTGTTTTAAAATAAATAAACCCCAGTAAGAAAATCCTGATTCTCCGGATGGTTCTCCCGACAACACGGCAATACAAATTAACAGTGGAGGGAACGCGATGCCATCATTAAGACCGCTTTCAACATTAATGGTTTGACGGATTTTTAAAGGAACAATTTCACTGGTCACCACCGCAAGGCCAAGTGCGGCATCCGTTGGTGAAAGTATGACCGCCATCAGGATGAGCGGCCACAAGTCAATGCCTGGAAACATAGGAATCGCGAGCAATACACCCAGTATCATGGTGATGGGCAACCCGATAAAAAGCAAACGCATGGGTAAGCGTCTCTCTTTTAGAAGCGTTTTTAGGTCTAGCGTTGACGCATCAATAAACAACACAAGAACAAGGGTTATCTGCGCAATCGGCTCTACCCACCTAGCAGTAATGCCTTCTTTCCATTCTTCACCTACAAAAAAACTGATGATGATACCCACGGTAACAAAAACCATAGGCGCGCTGATGATCGACTTCTCCGATAATTTTGAGAATATCCCATAACCTAAAATCAATAAGGCGGTGAAAACAATTACAGGGTAGTCATGCATAGTGAAGGGATATTTTTTTGATTCAAGAGAAACAATAACTTATTATTTTTTTTCAGTATCATTTATAACCGTGATTTTCAAAGTTAAAACAAGGGTATGCATAAAATTAAAACCTCGTAGGCCTTGCTAAGTCATTCTTATGTAAAAATCTGAGGTCTTGGAGTAATTTCTTTTCGTCTTTAGTCATGCGTTTCTCCTATCGAATTTACCTCTATTTCAGAGGTAAACATGGACTCAAATGTGGCGAATGGAAGGCTTCCAATTGATTAGAAGCACTCAGGATTTTATCCTCATAGTTCCTCACTTCATTCCAGTCAGTTGGCTCATCTTTTAGTTCTGGTTAGTACCCTTCTGTGGCCTGGGGACACGCGGACCGGCTTTCCGATCACCCTCCATTATAATATCCGTAATATGTTTGAAGCCGATAGAATCACATGACGTCGCGTGGATCGCCATGGATTGATATTCCTTAATCCGTCCATAATGAGAATGGTCGACAAGGTCAGCAGACTGTTTCGCTTATTATCACCAACACCAATTTACTTCGAACTAATCAATAACAGCCCGAAAGCGATAACGACAAACCAAAATTTATAAACGGAAATGGAGGGCACAATTACCCAGCCCAGTTGCATCGCTACTGCGAGTAGGACAAGAACTACTGCAAGACCTTTTAAAACAGAACGTGCTTTGTTGCTCATGGCTTCAATTAAAAGTATAACATATATACGCAAACCAACGTCGTTCGCTCAATATCCCCATTCACTTATCCCCTCCGCCGGGCTCCATTTAGAATCAGGTTCAAAATATTGCCAGAGCATTTTCGAAACATTTCGCAGCAAGGTAGAACCTTCGTTGTCCCTGACCCAGCGCTGATCCTCTTGATTCTTTGTGATTACACAAAACACGTAGTCACCGTGAGGTGCGTTCACTAATACCACTTCGGATTTCGATTGGTCCAGCGATCCAGTCTTGGATGCGACTTGAACGTAAGGGGGAATTTGAGATAATGATTCCCTATCCCAATAAATGCGAATCAAATTTCTGTAGATGCGCTCACTCGCCCGTGGACTGATTACTTTTCCTTCCCTGATCTTGACAACCAACTCCGACATTTCCCTTGGCGTTGTTTGGCCCCATCCGTACTTGGACCGGCTTGGTTCTCTACCTGGTGTCCTGGAATTGACGCGTGTATGCTTAAAGCCATTATTTTCTAACCATTGGTTTATCGATGCTCCCGTGCCTGCTAACTGTTGACACCATAAACTTGCTGTATTATCGCTAGTGGTGATCATCAGCATCAGTACTTTGGAGAGCGAAATTTTTTCTCCGCTCTTAAAGGATCCCAGAATATCTTCACCTTCGTATAAGAGCGAATCATCGTAAATTAAAGTAGAATCATACGACAACAGACCTTTTTCAATCTTATCAAATATCCCGATCGTGATGGGAATCTTAATCATGCTGGCCGTTGGAAAAATGGTATCAGCATTAATCGCAACCATTTTTCCGGTTCGGAGGTGCCGAACATAAATTCCCGCTTCACCACGAAAGCCTTCCAGAAGGTTCGTTAATTTCTGAGTCAAAATTTTCTCTTGCTTTTGTGCTTCCGCTGAAAGTTGCAGCAAGATCAATAAAGGAACTAACCAAAGTCGCATGCAAGAAATATATCTCATGCAACTTAATCGCTTTAAGGGTAGGTGGCAAATAAATTCTAGCTTTGCAGCCAAATGGCTGAAATCGGTTCTGACATAGAAAAAGCAAAGAGTTTACTCATCGCGGGTGAACTGGTTGCTATTCCCACCGAAACCGTTTATGGCCTGGCAGGCAATGCGCTAGATCTTTCTGCTGTCACAAAAATATTTGAGGTAAAGAGCCGGCCACAATTTGATCCGCTGATCGTACACGTCCCCAACCTAATTGCAGCTCAACAATATACCACTAACCTTCCGGATCAAGCCCGACTCCTGGCTCATAAGTATTGGCCCGGTCCGTTAACATTGTTGTTAAAAAAAAAATCTAACATCAGTGATTTAGTGACGTCGGGCTTGGATACCGTAGGAATGCGCTGTCCCGACCACCCATTGACACAAGCGCTCCTGGGTTCCCTCACATTTCCGCTTGCTGCGCCAAGTGCGAATCCGTTTGGTTACGTCAGCCCAACCCGCCCACAGCATGTCGAAGAACAACTCGGCAACCGGATTTCCTATATTCTGGACGGCGGTCCATCTAAGATTGGCATCGAGTCAACCATTGTTGGATTTGAGGATGGACTGCCTGTGATCTTCAGATTCGGAGGAATTACCCTCGAACAAGTTGAAGGCGTCGTCGGCACTGTGGCTGTCCGCACCAACTCCACATCAAATCCAAAATCGCCAGGCCAGCTTGTGGGCCACTATGCTCCCGGCAAGAAACTTGTACTGGGCAACATCTCTGAGCTTATGAGGCTACACGCTGGAAAAAGTTGTGGGATCCTTTCATATCAACATGATTTTCAGTCACGGTTTCAATTTATTCTTTCCCCGTCCGGCCAACTGAACGAAGCAGCACAAAATCTTTTTTCGGCACTCCGGAATCTGGATAAAATGCCAATTGAAATTATCATTGCTGAACCCGTCCCTGATATAGGATTGGGAAAAGCAATTAATGACCGTTTGAAGCGGGCGGCAGGACGTTAAGTGTTGAGGTTCGGAGTGTTGAAGTGACGAAGTCACTTTTGAATATGCATCAACTTCAACACTTAGAACTTCAACACTCCGGCACTTTTATTATCTTCGCCCCGTTAAATTTCAATGTTGATGAAAAAACTCCTAATACTTACCGGTGGTGGCGATTGTCCGGGACTTAATGCCGTGATTCGCGGAGTGGCAAAGCGAGCGCGTAAAGAAAAAGACTGGGAAGTGTTTGGATGCATTGAAGGGTTTAACGGAGTATTTAATAGTCCACACGAGCTTATCAAACTGACGAGCACAAAAACAGCAGGGATCCACGTTCGGGGCGGAACGATTTTAAAAACAACAAATAAGGCAAATCCGATAAATTTTCCTGTTCTGCAATCTGACGGAACTACGAAATATATAGATCGATCCGATGAGCTAGTAGAAAGGCTAAAGTCGCTAAACTTTGATGCGATCATTAATATCGGTGGTGACGGTTCGCAAAAAATTTCCAAGGCACTGTATAATAAAGGTATTCCTATAATTGGAGTCCCTAAGACCATCGACAATGACCTGTCGGCAACTGATATCACTTTCGGTTTCCATACTGCAGTTCAGATCGCCACCGACAGTTTCGACAAATTGGTGACCACTGCTGAAAGCCATCATCGGGTGATGATCATGGAAGTGATGGGTCGCGACGCTGGATGGATTGCGTTGTATTCGGCCATTGCAGGTGGCGCCGAAATTTGTTTGATACCGGAAATCCCCTACGATGTGCGGAAGCTGGTGAAGCGAATAGAAACCCGCTACCGAAGAGGTCGTGGTTTTGTAAATATTGTAATCGCGGAAGGTGCAAAACCGAAAGAGGGGACGATCACGGCCGCGGCAGGCGAAAAGGGTTCCGAACATGTTCGCCTAGGTGGAGTTGCCTACCAGTTGTCAAAACAACTCAAAGATGCAGGATGCAAAGCTGAAATCCGGGAAACCGTTCTCGGGCATGTGCAACGCGGGGGAAGTCCTATAGCGTTCGACCGTATATTGGCCACGTTGTTCGGGGTAAAGGCATTTGAGCTAGCGAAGGAAAAAAAATTCGGAAACATGGTTGCGTTCAAAAACAACCAGATCACATATGTCACATTAGAAGAGGCGACAAAGCAACCGAATTTTGTCAGCAAAGATCTGTATCTCGTACAGGCCGCCAAGGGATTGAACATAACGTTCGGCGACTAATGGTCATACCAGTGACTGATTAGCGTATATTGCAAAGTCAACCATAATTATTGCCCGGGCTATCTCCCATTGATTTCGCCATCCAAATGCTTGAAAGTACCGTCGGGAACTTAGGAGGAGCGAATTGTCGGTGCGTTCGAATTGATTTCATTTTGAAGGAACTAAAACAAATCAGACGCAATCGTTTGTGGAAAAAACCACCCCGACCCTGCATTGCGAATGGTACTTTTCCTAAATTCGCCCACTACAATTACACGACATCCAATGAAAACCATCAACGACATTAACTTTAAAGGGAAACGTGCACTAATACGCGTTGATTTCAACGTGCCATTAGACAAAAGCTTTAATGTGACGGATGATAATCGTATACGGGCTACCATACCTACCTTGAAAAAAATCCTTAACGATGGTGGAAGCTGCATTCTGATGTCACATCTTGGAAGGCCTAAGGAGGGTCCTGAGGACAAGTTCTCGCTTCGACACACCGTCAATAAGACCGAAGAGTTATTGGGTCAGAAAGTGAAATTCGTCAACGATTGTATCGGCGACGAGGCCTTTAAGGCTTCTGCTGATTTGAAGGCTGGCGAAGTCTTATTATTAGAGAACCTCCGTTTTTACAAACAGGAAGAGAAGGGAGATGAAGCATTCGCGAAAAAGCTTTCCCAGCATGGAGATTTGTATGTGAACGATGCATTCGGAACCGCTCATCGTGCTCATGCCTCAACGACGATCGTGGCGCAGTTTTTTAAAGAAAAGTGTGCGGGACTGGTGATGGCAGCAGAACTTGACAATGCCAGGAGGGTGATTGAAAAGGCTGCCAAGCCATTTACTGCCATCATGGGTGGTGCAAAAATCAGCGACAAAATTCTCATCATTGAAAATCTTCTTGACAAAGTGGACAACCTCGTTATTGGAGGCGGGATGGCATATACCTTCTTCAAGGCTTTGGGTGGTGCTGTTGGAAATTCGTTGGTAGAGGAAGACAAACTCGACCTTGCCAAGGAGCTGATTCAAAAAGCAAAGAACAAGAGTGTCGAGTTAATTTTGCCTATCGATTCCGTTGTGGCCGATAAATTCGCAGCTGATGCAAATACACAGGTAACGAATAATAATGCGATTCCAAATGGTTGGATGGGTCTCGATATAGGTCCGCAGGCCATCAGTGTATTCAAGAAAGCCATCGAGGAGTCCAAGACCATTTTATGGAATGGCCCCATGGGGGTGTTTGAAATGGAGAAGTTCGCTGACGGTACAAAATCCATCGCACAAGCCGTTGTGAACGCTACCAAAAAAGGAGCATTCTCGCTGATCGGCGGCGGAGATTCTGCGGCTGCAGTTGCGCAACTAGGATTCAGCGACGACGTTAGCTACGTGTCTACCGGTGGCGGCGCCTTGCTTGAATATTTTGAAGGGAAAGTACTACCCGGCGTCAAGGCGCTTGCGTAAACAAAGCGACAATTTACGTTAGTAGTTACACAACAGCTCCCGAACAATAGAATGAATTTGACAGGTCGCGCAAATAACCGCTGCTGAATCAGCAGGATCTCCATAACTCTCTATTGATCATTAAAAGCCTGCTGAATTTTCTTGTTGATCCCCTCGAGCTCTGGCTTCGACGGAGAAAGTTTGGGCCGCGTAAAATTCAGGTCTCCCATAGAGTTCATAGGTACGAGGTGGACGTGGGTATGCGGAACCTCCAACCCGATAACGGCCACCCCTATCCTTTTGCAGGGCACTGCTTTCCTGATGGCATGGGCGACTTTTTTTGCGAACAGGTGAAGTCCTGCAAGCGTATCATCATCCAGGTCAAATATAAAATCAACCTCTTTCTTGGGAACGACCAACGTATGGCCTAGTACAAGCGGGTTAATGTCCAGAAAAGCAATATAGTGATCATCTTCGGCCACTATATGGCCCGGGATCTCGCGGTTGATTATCTTAGTGAAGATGCTTGCCATGGTACAGCTTCTAACTCGAAATTTTCATTATTTCAAACGCCATCTCGCCTGCCGGGGTAGTGATGTTCGCTACCTCTCCCATCTTTTTGCCCAATAGGCCCTTGCCTATCGGCGACATAGTCGAAATTTTTCCCGCTTTTAAGTCAGCTTCTTCTTCAGACACCAAAGTATAGGTGACAGAAGCGCCATTTTTTTTGTTTTTGATGGTCACCTTCGAAAGTATGGACACCTTAGAAGTGTCGATATTGCTTTCGTCCAGCAATCTGGCATTGGATACGAGATCTTCCAGCTGGGCAATTTTTGCTTCCAGGTGGCCTTGGGCATCTTTAGCGGCATCGTACTCAGCATTTTCGCTCAGATCGCCTTTATCGCGCGCTTCTGCTATTTGGCGTGCAATTTCCTGACGTCCTTTAGACTTAAGGGTACTTAACTCATTCTGTAGCTTTTCCAGTCCCTCTTTTGTGTAGTATGATACTTTCTTGTTCATAACCAATAAATTTAGTTCACCTCATGGCTCAGGACAACCGAAAGGGTGTATGTCCGACCCATGCCGTGTGTTTCTCAAATTATACGTGCAAACTTATTTGAGACCAACAGCACTCCGTTCGCTGCGATCAAAAAAAGAAACAACGGCCTCGTCGGAGACCGTTGCTAATGCAAAGGTAATACTTTATTAATGAATGCAAAATCAGGCTCCTACTAGTTCTGGGAGGTTGGTTTTGATCTGTTCCAGAATTTCCTCGTCAAATCTTGCCAAATAGAGGGTTTTTACTTTTGAAAGTTGTTCGACGGTCAAACCTTTAGCACCGCGGAGATCCGCTTTATATAGACTTGCATTCTCGAAATCGGCGCCCATGAGGTAGCAATTCTTAAGGTCGGCCTCCATAAGAAATGCATTGCAAAAATTGGCCTTAATTAAAAAGGCATTTTCGAAGTATGCCTTGATAAGAAACGCATCCTTGAAATTTGCACCACTCGCGTAAGCGCTTTTTAGGTTTGCCTGATTGAGATTAGAATTTTCAAAATTCGTTTGATTCAATCGGGCGCTTTCAAGATTTGATTCAATCAACGACGATTGAGATATGTTCGCGGAATTGAGATTAGAGCCCGCCAGATTAACGTAGTTAAGATTGGTTCGCGGAAGATAACAATTCACGAGGTTTATTTCGTGAATCTTGTGTCGGTTTAGCCTTTTGATGTTACCGACCGTACGAAACGCGGCTTCTTCAGATTCCCATAATCTAAAATCGTCAATTTCATCTTTGTAGGTTCTGATTCGCTGGCGAGTTTCACCGTTTTTGTTAAGCCAGAAAATCAGAATACCAATGACCGCGATGTCGAAGATCATTCCGTGCGCTTCTGCAAGCACTTGAATTATGAACGTGTTGAAATCAGAAACATAATACGGCATGCTCAGCGAAAGCACGAGTATGGATACCAATACCAAAACTATGGTAGAAGTTAAAAGCGGCTTTTCAATGATTGAATTGAAAAACTCACCTACTTTCTTAAATCGTTTTTGTAAAATACCCATGAATAAGTGGAGTGCCTGATTTTAGATAGGTTTAGTCAATTGCAAGGCGGTAATTTTTTGCACCAAAGCTACATTTATTTTCACATGCGATTCATACGTCCAGCCCGCAATGTGGGGGGTGAATATTACATCAGACCTTTCACGCAAAAAATTAAATGCCTCAATTTGGGACGGCGTTAATCTATCCAGTTTTTCATTTTCCAGTACGTCTAGTGCTGCACCTCGAAGGTAGCCTTCGGTCAATGCCTGATGAACAGCGGCCATAGATACGATCTCTCCTCTTGCTGTATTAATAAGTATAATAGGCTTTTTAAATCTTTTCAAGTAATTGATATCTACCAACATCCTTGTTTCGTCTGTGAGTGGAATATGGAGGCTTAGAACATCAGCTTCTTCAAAGATGGTCTGCATTTTTGCCTCTTTACAAAGCGGATTAGAGATAATGCTTTTATACTTATCATATGCTAAAACATTACATCCAAACCCTGACAGACGTCTCGCAAATGCCTGGCCTGTATTTCCGTATCCTATAATACCGACCGTTTTACTCATGATCTCACTTCCACGGTTCGACTCACGAGCCCAAACAAATTTTTTCACTTCAGTATCAGCTTTCACGATCTTCCGAATGATAGCCAGCAGGAGTCCGACTGCGTGCTCTCCTACTGCATCGCGGTTACCTTCGGAAGCATGAACTACATGAATTTTTTTTTCAAGCAAATAAGGAAGATCAAGGTTGTCCAACCCTGCTCCTGCCCTCGCTATGAATTTTACCGTTGGGTTGGGCCCAAGCAAGTCGCGGTCAACGAAGGTTTTGCTCCTTACAATCAGGCCCTGATAACCGTGGTGTTCTGTCTTTATCTCTTCGCGAGTGATGTTGGGATAGTAATCTACATCCCATCCAATATCCTGCAGCATACCGAAGATGCTTTCATGCATGGGATCGATTATAAGACATTTTGGTAGTGGCATCAAAGTAGTATATGCACCGTGAAAAAATAGACCGTGAGACCCAGTAGATCATTCATGGTAGTAATAAAAGGGCCTGCTGCGAGGGCCGGATTAAAGTTAAGACGGTTCAATATTAACGGGGTAACCGTTCCAATAAAAGAGGCAAATAATACTACACTAAAGAGTGCCAGCGAGACTACCATCGACAACTCATACTCGCCAAATAGCAATACATTGGCCCCAAAGACGATAATAGCTAAGACAAGACCATTTAGGATAGCAACAAAAAAAACCTTGATCAAACGCTTCCAAAGACCTTCATCAACAAAATCCGGATTCGCAAGACTTTGCACAATAAGAGATGAAGATTGAATGCCCACATTGCCACCTGTTGCCTGGATCAAGGGAGTGAAAAAAGCAATGGCCGTGACCCGCGCAAGTTCTGCTTCGAACAGCCCCATGAATTTTGCATTCATCAAGCCTCCTACAATGCCGATCAACAACCAGGGTAAGCGCGCACGCGTGTTTCTCCAAACGCTGTCATCCTCCTCTACATCTTCGCTGATACCTGCCATGATCTGGCGTTCTTCTTCCGCCTGCTCCGTGATAACATCCACAACGTCGTCGATAGTGATCCTTCCTACTAACTGACCTTGTACATTAACAACGGGCACGGATTCCAGGTCGTACTTCTGCATGATTTCTGCTACCTGCCAGTCTTCTAAGTATGTCTCAACGGCTACTACATCCTTCTCGTAGATATCTGCTACTATTGTCCTGGCGTCGGAGACTATTAAATCCTGCAACGGCACTCTTCCCAGAAGTTTGTCCCTCTCATCAACGACATAAACCGTATAAAATTTATTAACGCTCTCAGCCTGTTTCCGGATTTCGTCCACACATTGAACAACAGTCCAATTATATCGGGCTTTTATGAGTTCCTTAGCCATCAAGCCACCAGCTACATTTTCCTCATACCGCAGAAGCTCAGTTACCTGTACCTTAAGTTCCTGTTCCAATCCGGACAAAACTTCCTCCCTTTCCTTAATAGGCAATTCATTCAGGATATCAGCTGTATCATCGGATGCCAACTGATTAAGAAAATTTATGATCTCGGAGGGAGGATAAACCTTTAGAAATTTTTTGCGGGTTTCACGATCGAGATCGCTGATGATTTCGGCTTGCGTTTCAATTGGCAGAAGATCCATGACATATTTGGATTCTTCCGAATTGAATTCGTACAATAACGATGTGATGTCAGCGGCCTTAACGTGTGCTAGCGAAGTACGGATAAATTGTTGATCGCGCTCGTCTAACGCTTGCTGAAAGCGATCGCGAAATTCCTTTGTTAATTCAAAATCAATCGCTAACTGCTCCACGACTTTTTTCGATTAATAGCGTAATGTTTTCGAAGTCCTTGACTGATAATTGTTCCGCTCGCTTGTCCAGTAGGGGGAGCGCTGCAATTTCGGCTGCCAAATTTAGATTTTTTAGCGCGTTGCGCAAGGTCTTCCGTCGCGTATTGAAAGCTTGTTTTACTACCGTAACAAAAAGGAATTCATCGCAGCTTAGCTTCACAACATTATTTCGTTCGAGCCTAATCACCGAAGAGATAACTTTTGGCGGCGGAGTGAAGGCTCCCGGCATAACTTTGAACAAATTCTGAACATTATAATAAGCCTGGATCAACACGCTTAGAATACCGTATGTTTTGCTTCCTGGTGGAGCTGCTATTCTATCGGCCACCTCTTTTTGAAGCATACATACAACCTGATCTACATAAGCCCGGGCGGCTAGTATCTTAAAAAAAATCTGAGATGATATGTTGTAAGGGAAATTGCCAATGACGGAGAATCTCTCTCTGAAGATTTTTTCCATCTCCATCTCTAAAAAGTCACCCTCGATGATCCGTTCCTTCAGTGCCGGGTAATGTTCTTTCAGATAGGCAACAGAGTCCCGATCAACTTCGACGACGCTTAAATCGATGTCATCACGTTTCATGAGATACCTCGTGAGTATCCCCATTCCTGGTCCGATCTCAAGAACGCGGTGAGCAGCAGATTTGCTTTGTAAGGCACCCACAATTCGCTGCGCCACGGACACATCATGCAAAAAATGTTGGCCCAGCGACTTCTTTGGTCTTACCTTATTGCTTTTTCTATTAGCATACATCCGCCAATCTACAAGGAACAAATAGATATTTTTGTTAAATCGCAAAGAATTGAATTTCATCCATGACTCAAACACATAAACCTCGCATTGGCATTACTCTAGGTGATTACAACGGCGTAGGGCCCGAGGTAGTGTTGAAAGCGCTCTCGGACAACCGGATACTTAATTTTGTTACACCAGTGATCTATGGTTCCAGTCGGGTGATATCATACTACAAGAAGCTCTTCAATATCGACGAGCTCAATTACACTCAGGTTCGAAACAAAGGTCAGTATGCCCAAAAGGGTATCAATGTAATAAACACTTCGAGCGAAGACACTTTTGAGATCAGCCCTGGAAGGGCCTCTACAGAAAGTGGAAAGGCAGCTTTCATAGCGCTCAAGCAAGCTTCTTCTGAACTCAAAGAGGGTCATATCGACGCGCTCGTTACCGCCCCAATTGACAAGCATACTATTCACAGCGACGAGTTTCCATTTAAGGGCCACACTGAATTTCTAACTCAGTTTTTTGAAGCGTCCGACAGCCTTATGTTCATGATCAGCGACAAGCTCCGCGTAGGACTTGTGACGGAACACATTCCTGTAAAAGACATTGCAGCATCCTTAACGAAGGAAAAAATAGAGTCCAAACTTAAAGTGATGGATCATTCCCTGAGAAAGGACTTCGGGATCGTTAAACCCAAAATTGCCGTATTGGGCCTGAATCCTCATGCAGGGGATAATGGACTCCTTGGCGAAGAGGAAAACTTGATTATAAGGCCAGTAATAGCGGATCAAAAAAACAAAGGAAGGCTAGTCTATGGGCCATTTCCGGCCGATGGCTTCTTTGCTGCAGGTACATATTCAAAATATGATGGGGTTTTGGCAATGTACCACGACCAGGGATTGGTGCCTTTTAAGTCAATTGCGTTTGGTGATGGGGTTAACTTTACGGCCGGATTACCGGTGATAAGGACATCGCCCGACCATGGCACGGGCTATGGAATCGCCGGTAAAAACCAGGCGAATGATGGATCTTTGCGCGAGGCAATTTATCAGGCAGCCGAAATATTTAGGCAGCGCAACGAACCATCTAAAGAAAAATAACATTATTTAAGAGCCTCAATTCCACCATTTACCCGCACTTTAGTACTTATTTTTTTTAATTACATATATTTGGCCTTGAAGTATCAGTTGAAATGGATATAGTCACCAAGAAGCAGTTGAACATACTTATTCAGTTAGCGGAAGCCGATAAACATTTTGCTAAGATTGAACGGGATTTGATCTTTAAGATCGCGCGCGAACGCAATTTCTCAGATGAGGAGGTCAATGAACTCATCCGGAACCCCCAACCCATTGATTCATTAGGGGCACTTTCCCTGGACCAAAAATTTGATTACCTGATGTCGGCCATTGAGCTGGTTTTCGTGGATCAGAATGTGTTTGAAAGCGAGATCATTTTTTGCAAGAATATTGCGATCAAGTTAGGTTTCAAAAAGGGCATAATTGACTATTTTATTGAAAATTATGAACAGAAGTCCCGCCAGGAGTTCCGAGAAATCGCAATAAATAACTTCATTTAGCCATTATTCAGGCTAGTTTTTATTTTTCTCATTTATTGTTCTAAATTTGCCGACTAATTTTTAAAGGATACGGCTTTGGGAGTGGCGGCTTACAGTGTGAATATTGTCGGCCTGAGCAATAAGGAGCATCATTTTCAATATGATATTGATCATGACTTCTTCAGGAAATATGGTACAGACCTTCTTTCAGAGGGAAAGTTCCAGGTCGACGTACTGCTTACCAAACATGAGACCTTTATAGAAACGGAGTTTAGGACGAAAGGTGCGGCCCGTTTAATATGTGACCGAAGCCTGGAACCCTTTGACTACCCTATAGAAAACGTCAGCAAGATTGTTTTCAAGTACGGTGAACAACTCCAGGAAATTACGGATGAGATCATCGTTATTCCTCGGGACACAGCAGCGTTGGAGCTTGGACAGTATATGTATGAGTTCATTTCCCTCGCTGTACCGTTAAAAAAACTTCATCCGAGGTTCAAAGATGAAGCAGAAGAAAATGATGTTGAGGGAAAAATTGTCTATTCTTCCCAAACATCCGAAGAAAAGAATGATGAGGAGGAAATAGATCCTCGCTGGAATATTTTGAAGAAATTAAAATAAACTGATTACGCCATGCCGAATCCAAAACGCAAAACCTCGAAAACGCGAAGAGATAAAAGAAGAACTCACTATAAGGCACATGCCAAGCAATTAACGGTTTGTCCAACAACAGGCGAACATCATCTACCTCATCGCGGCTTCTGGCATGAAGGCAAGCTTTATTACCACGGAAAAGTAGTGATGGAAAAGGAAGTATTGGCTTAATTACATGAGTTCGATCTACTTCGACGACCTTCGGTTGACAGAAACCAGCGAAGCAATGATAGTGGGGAGAACGAATTCTGAAGACATTTTCCAATTGTGAATACTTTATTGCTCGGTCTTGCCGGGCTTTTTCTTTTTACGGAATTGCAACGGTCAGCCCAGCGGCTGAAAAACTCATTAATATGGCCAATATAAGAGCTGCTATAACTGGTGTAGGAGGGTATGTACCCGAGTATATCCTGACGAATAAGGAACTCGAAACCATGGTGGAAACAAGTGACGAATGGATAACTTCACGAACTGGCATTAAGGAACGCAGAATCTTAAAAGGTGAGGGCCAAGGGGTTTCTGTGCTTGGTATCGAAGCTGTTAAGAACTTAATCGCTAAAACCAAACTAGATCCGAAGGAGATCGATCTTGTAATTTTTGCCACTGTCACGGCGGATATGACGTTTCCGGCAACGGCGAACATAGTAGCCACAGCGGTTGGTGCCATTAATGCATTTAGTTTCGATATGAGCGCCGCTTGCTCGGGATTTATTTTTGCCCTTACGACCGGCGCGAGTTATATCCAGTCGGGAATGTATAAGAAAGTTGTGGTTATTGGCGGAGATAAAATGTCAGCCATCATGGACTACACAGACCGAAAGACCTGCATCATATTTGGGGACGGAGCAGGTTGTGTTCTGTTAGAGCCTACCACCAACGACGAGGGTATAATAGATTATATTTTGAAGAGCGACGGAAGCGGCGAAGCTTACCTTCATATGAAAGCGGGGGGAAGCAGATACCCCGCTACTATGGAGACGGTCAATGCACGCCAACATTTTGTTTATCAGGAGGGAGCGGCAGTATTTAAGTTTGCTGTCACCAATATGGCCGAAGTATCAGCACAGATTGCAGAACGCAACAACCTGAGGCCGGAGGACATTGACTGGCTGGTTCCGCATCAGGCAAATAAGAGAATTATCGACGCTACTGCCGAGCGTGTAGGGATCACGGAAGATAAGGTGATGATGAACATCGAGAGGTACGGAAACACAACCGGTGGCACGATTCCATTGTTGCTTTGGGACTATGAGAAGAAACTTAAAAAAGGTGATAACCTGATTATTTCGGCGTTTGGAGGAGGATTTACTTGGGGCGCTATTTTTGTTAAGTGGGCCTACAACAGCTAAGCATCGCGCCTAATTGCCAAACCAGGGCTCCAATGGATTTCTTGTAATTATTCAGTTCATTTGTAAATTAAAGTTTTTAACATTTTATGGCTACTGTTTCCGATTTAAGCAAAGGTAATTTTGTTCGTTTTAATGGTGAAGTGATGCAGGTAGAAGAATTGCAACATCGCACTCCAGGGAATTTGCGTGCCTTTTATCAAATCAAAATGCGCAACGTACGCAATGGAAAGATTGCCGAAAATCGCTTCAGACCGGGTGATGAAGTACAAATCCTCCGGGTCGAAACAAAGGAGTATCAGTATCTCTACAATGACGGTGATAGTCTAGTGTGTATGGACAACATCACTTTCGATCAGGTTTATATTGACAAAAAACTCTTGGGGAATGCCGTTAATTATATTAAGGAAGGTGTAACACTATTGATCGCATTTGAAAACGGAGATAGCGCGATCACAGCCGAGCCTCCAACGCACGTAGTAATGGAAGTTCAATATACCGAGCCAGGTATGCAAGGTGATACGGCAACGCGTACATTGAAACCCGCGACGCTCGAAAACGGAACCGAAATCCGAGTTCCACTTTTTGTAAACACAGGCGACAAGATCAAAATACACACGGGTACCGGCGAATATGTTGAACGTGTAAAATAATTCTATTTTCAATGAGCAAAACAAAGGCATCAAAGGCTTCTATATCAAAAGAGGAGTCGCCCGAACGGGCAACATCTGATTCAAATGCAACCCCCCCTTCAATGAAAACTTCAGAAATAAGAGACCTAATTGATTTCATCTCCAAGTCTGGCCTAAATGAGGTGAACATTGAAACTAAAGAACTCAAGCTAAGCGTAAAACGTGAACCTGATCAAAAAATATTTAAGTCGTCCCCTGCAATAGCTCAGACCGCGCCTATTCAGGCCGTTGCTCCCCTTGTTGCTCCTACCTCAGCACCAGTTCCCCCTGTGTCCAGACCTGAACCTCCAGCATCGGTCTCTCCGGCCAGAAAGACTATAGAAATTAAATCCCCGATGATCGGTACTTTTTACCGTTCTTCAACGCCCGACACCCCTCCTTTCGTTTCTGTAGGCGATAAGATCACAAAAGGACAAACCGTTTGTATCATCGAGGCAATGAAGCTGTTTAATGAAATTGAATCAGAAGTATCGGGTACGATTGTTAAAATTCCATTAGAAAATGCTACGCCGGTTGAATACGACCAAGTGCTATTTGTTGTGGAACCAGACTAGTTCATACGTACGGCATCAGCAATACCATGCTCGGATATCAGAGTCGTGCCTGCGACCATGAATTTGATCATTATATAATTAATTGGAATCTATGTTCAAGAAAGTACTTATTGCCAACCGTGGAGAAATTGCATTGCGCGTCATACGTACATGCCGTGAAATGGATATTAAAACCGTCGCCATTTATTCCACAGCCGACCGTGAGAGTCTGCATGTTCGATTTGCCGACGAGGCAGTTTGTATCGGCGATGCTCCCAGCAAGGATTCGTACCTCAACATTCCGCGTATCATTTCTGCCGCAGAAATTACTAACGCCGACTCCATTCATCCCGGATACGGTTTTCTTTCAGAAAGAGCCGAGTTCTCCGCAATATGTCATGAATATGGCATTAAGTTCATAGGTCCAACTCCCACGATGATCGAGGCTATGGGTGACAAATCCACAGCAAAAGATACCATGAAAAAAGCAGGAGTACCCACCATACCAGGTTCGGATGGTTTGCTTGAGTCAGTTGATGAAGGCCTCAAGCTCGCAAAGAATATTGGTTATCCTGTCATCCTTAAGGCCACAGCAGGAGGTGGTGGAAAGGGTATGCGTATCGTCAACTCCGATTCAGAATTTAAGAAGGCATGGGACGATGCAAGACGTGAGGCATCGGCCTCTTTCGGTAACGATGGGTTATATCTTGAAAAATTCATTGAGGAACCAAGACATATAGAGATCCAGGTGGTGGGCGATCAATATGGAAAGGTATGCCATCTATCTGAACGCGATTGTTCGATTCAACGCAGACATCAGAAGCTCGTCGAAGAAACGCCGTCACCTGCGGTTAACCAGGAGCTGCGTGAACGTATCGGCGACGCGGCCGTAAAGGGCGCGAAGGCAATCAACTACGAAGGCGCCGGGACCATTGAGTTTCTGCTGGATAAGCATGGAAAGTTTTATTTCATGGAAATGAACACGCGCATTCAAGTGGAACATCCTATCACCGAGGAAGTTACCGACTATGACTTGATCAAAGAGCAAATTAAGGTTGCCGCCGGTGTACCAATTTCTGGTACAAACTATTTTCCAAAGATGTTTGCAATGGAATGCCGGATCAATGCGGAGGATCCCGCTAATGGGTTTCGTCCTTCGCCGGGAAAAATTACCAACCTTCACATGCCGGGTGGACATGGCGTGCGAATCGATAGTCACGTTTATGCTGGTTACACTATTCCACCAAACTATGACTCCATGATCGCAAAACTCATCATTACCGGCCAGTCCCGCGAGGAGGTGATCACTCGCATGAAACGAGCTTTGCAGGAATTCGTCATTGAGGGCGTCAAAACAACCATACCGTTCCACATCAAATTGATGGACAACCCAACGTTCCGTTCCGGCAAATTCACCACGAAGTTCCTGGAGACTTCTTTCGATTTCGCGTCGCTGCCCAAATAATCGCCGGTCCGACGATCACCATTCATATAATATTAAGTCTGTCCGAGATGGATAAACCTGTGCGCTTTTTTGATTTTTGAGTATTTTACAAATATGAAAGCACGTTGATTTTTTTTTACATCGTTTGATGTGCGAAAAATGATCACGGAGATTCCTCCGGCGATGAACCGGATAGCAGTTTAAAACCCAATATTTTGAAACGTAGGAAATTTATTGAACTGACCGGGCTGGGCATCGGGGGTATGCTCATACCAGTAATCGGAAATAGCATACCCATCACGTTGGCTGCAGAGGAACGTTTGGATGCAAGTCAGAAAAAAAAATTGGCCGACGTCGCACTAAATGCCGCCAAGTCGATGGGAGCAACATATGCAGACGTTCGCATCGGCAGATACTTGAACCAATTTCTTACTACACGGGAGAATAAGGTTCAAAATATTGTCAATACTGAGTCGTTCGGCGTGGGTATAAGAGTGATTGTGAACGGAACGTGGGGATTTGCATCCACTAATATTGTAACCGAGGATGCAATCAAAAGTACATCCCAGCAAGCGGCGGCTATTGCCAAAGCTAATTCAAAGTTTCAAACGGAACCCGTTCGACTTGCTCCAGCAAAGGCCCATGGGGAAGTCATCTGGAAAACACCGATAGAGATAAATCCTTTTTCAGTGCCCGTTTCGGAAAAAGTCGACCTCTTGTTAAGAGCTAACGCGGCGGCCCTTGAAAAGGGAGCAAATTTTATTAGCTCAAACCTCTTTCAGGTAAATGAGCAAAAATATTTTGCGTCCACCGATGGTTCTTATATCGATCAGGATATTCACCGGATCTGGCCGACATTCACGGTTACCACAACGGACAGAAATTCAGGAACGTTCAAGACCAGGCAGGCGCTTAGCGCACCGATGGGTATGGGGTATGAATACATGATCCCAAAAGCGAAAGACAAAGTTCAGGGCCCGGAGGGTATTACCCTGTATAGAAATAGTTATGATCTGATAGAGGATTCAATAGCAGCCGCGCAGCAAACGAAGGCGATGATCGGTGCAAAATCAGTTGAGCCGGGGAAGTATGATATTATACTGGAACCGAACCATCTTGGCCTTACGATCCATGAGTCTGTTGGTCACCCGCTGGAGCTCGACAGGGTTCTTGGATATGAAGCAAACTACGCCGGTACCAGTTTTGCAACCATGGACAAATGGAAGGCTGGCAACTTTAATTATGGAAGCAAGATTGTAAACATCTTTGCTGACAAGACTCAGCCGCGGTCCCTGGGCGCCGCTGGATATGACGATGAAGGCGTAAAATGCAGACAGTGGGACTTGATTAAAGAAGGCGTCCTTGTCAACTATCAGGCTATACGTGATCAGGCGCATATCCTTAACCAGAATGAATCGCATGGCTGTTGCTATGCGCAAAGCTGGAGTGACGTACAATTCCAAAGAATGCCCAACGTATCGCTGACACCCGGAAAGGATAAATACACTATCGACCAAATGATCAGAGATGTCGAAAAGGGAATTTATATAGCGGGACGCGGCTCATACTCCATTGATCAGCAACGCTACAATTTTCAATTCGGTGGAACTCTTTTCTACGAAATTAAGAACGGTGCCATTGCAGGAATGCTAAATGATGTTGCCTACCAGTCGAATACGCAAGAATTTTGGAATAGCTGTGTCAAGATATGCGATGAAACAGACTATCGTCTCTTTGGATCTTTTTTTGATGGAAAGGGTCAACCCTCGCAGGTGAGCGCTGTTTCCCACGGTAGTTCAACGACTAGGTTTAATGGAATTAACGTCATCAATACGGCAAGAACAATTTAAAACTTTTCATTAGCACTAACCATGTCGTTATATTCAAAAGAGGAAGCCAGGCAAATACTGGAAAAAGTCGTCAAGTTCTCGAAAGCTGATGGTTGTGAAGTTATCCTTACGGGAGCGGCGATTGGAAATATCCGCTACGCGCGCAACAGTGTGTCCACCGCGGGCGAAAACAACGATGCTACACTGATAGTGCAATCGTATTTCGGGAAAAAATCAGGAACTGCAACAATAAATGAATTTGATGATGCTTCGCTTGAAAAGGTAGTCAGGATGTCGGAGGAACTGGCTACTCTGGCCCCGGAAAATCCGGAATTCATGGAACCGCTTCCTCAACAGACTTATGGTGAATCCACGACTTATGCCGAAGCCACTTCAAAAATTACCCCAGACTTTCGCGCTAATGCAGCGGCGAACAGTATAAAGCTTGCGCGTAATAAAGGTGTTACAGCGGCTGGATTTCTCGTGGATGAGACTAGCGTTGCCGCCATGATGAATAGTAAAGGATTGTTCGCATACAATCAGTCAACTAACGTTACATACACCGCAACCATGCGAACCGATGATGGCACAGGCTCGGGATGGGTAACGCGCGACTTTAATGACGTTACTAAACTGGACATAGGCGAAGCATCGCTAGTTGCCATTGACAAGGCGCTACATTCGCGAAATGCAAAAGCCATAGAGCCCGGCAAATATACCGTGATCCTTGAGCCCGCGGCGTCAGCGGAGCTCTTGCGAAACATGTTATTCAATATGAATGCCCGGCCTGCCGACGAAGGCAGAAGTTTTCTTTCAAAAAAAGGGGGTGGAACAAAACTGGGCGAAAAAATCTATGACGAACGAATCAACTTTTATACGGACCCAACGCACAGTGAAGTACCCGCGGCACCATGGACGCCTGATGGACAAGCAAGAAAAAAGATGGATATCATCCGAAATGGGGTAGTGAAAAATATCTTCTATGACCGATATTGGGCATCAAAAAAGCATGTGGAATCGGTACCGTTTCCCGGCAATGCTATTATGGATGGAGGATCTGCATCCCTTGATGATATGATCAGAGACACCAAAAAGGGAATCTTAGTAACCCGTTTCTGGTATATCCGTACCGTTGATCCTCAAACATTGTTGTATACGGGTCTAACACGAGATGGAACTTTCTATATTGAAAACGGTAAAATAAAGCATCCGATCAAAAATTTCCGCTTCAACGAAAGTCCCGTCATCATGCTCAACAACTTAGAAACCCTCGGAAAACAGGTTCGAGTCAGTGCAGGAGGTGGCGGCGTAAATTTCTTTTTGCCTTATATGAAAATCCGGGACTTTACTTTCACAAGCTTATCAGACGCAATTTAATCACGAAGACTTTGAAAAGGAGAGATTTTATATACCTTGCCGGGCTAGGCGCAACAGCCTCGATTTTGCCCGGGATACCACTTATTGGCAGCCCCATATCCGTTGAACGGTCTCTTGAACGTGTCGATGTGTCAACAAAGAAAAAATTGGCAGATGTCGGTTTGAATGCCGCCCGAGCGAAGGGTGCTACGTATACGGATGTCCGCATTGGACGATATCTCAATCAGTACATCATTACCCGTGAAGACAGGGTTGAAAATATTGTCAATACGGAATCATACGGAATGGGTATACGCGTTATTGCTAATGGCAGTTGGGGATTCGCAGCCACCGACAAAATGGATAATGACAGCGTTTCAAAGACAGCAGAACTCGCTGTTGCCATCGCCAAAGAAAATTCGCGATTGCTAACAGAACCGGTCAGGCTGGCACCCCAGAAAGGGCACGGTGAGGTAAGCTGGAGGGCGCCTATTGAAAAAAATGCATTTGAAATTCCAATCAAGGAAAAGGTGGATCTGTTATTGAGTGTGAATGATGCTGCCATGAAGGGAGGCGCGGACTTTATCAACTCCTACCTTTTCATGGTAAATGAGCAAAAATATTTCGCATCTACCGATGGATCATATATAGATCAGGACATTCACCGTATTTGGCCCACCTTCTTTATCACGAAGATCGACTCCGCATCAGGAAAATTTGAGACACGAAATGCTTTAAGTGCGCCAATGGGACTGGGATACGAATACCTGGAAGCGCGTCCCCAAGATAAAATCAAAGGCATAACAACCCTCTATAAGGATCGTTACGACATGCTTGAAGACGCGAAAGCGGCGGCGGCCCAGTCAGCGGAAAAGCTAACGGCAAAATCAGTCGAACCAGGCAAATACGATTTGATTCTTGATCCTTCGCACCTATGGCTGACCATACATGAATCGACCGGCCATCCCACAGAATTGGATCGCGTGCTGGGGTATGAGGCTAACTTTGCCGGCACAAGCTTCCTGACGCTGGATAAATGGGAGTCTAAAAAATTCAACTACGGGAACAACATCGTAAACATTTTTGCAGACAAAACACAACCTGGATCGTTGGGAGCCGCAGGTTACGATGATGAAGGTGTAAAATGCGGACGCTGGGATGTGATCAAAGGTGGCCTATTGGTCAACTATCAGGCCATACGCGATCAGGCACACATTCTCGGACTAAACGAATCACAGGGATGTTGCTATGCTGACAATTGGAGCAGCGTTCAATTCCAAAGGATGCCCAATATTTCCCTTATGCCTGGAAAAGAGAAAAAAAGCATCGACGATTTGATCAAGGGAGTCGAGAAAGGTATCTATATCATTGGAGATGGATCATTTTCCATCGATCAACAACGCTACAATTTTCAATTTGGCGGCCAGTTGTATTATGAGATAAAGAACGGAAAGATCGCTGGTATGCTTAAGGACGTTGCGTATCAATCCAATACTCAGGAGTTTTGGAACTCGTGCGCAGGTATCGCCGATGAGAGTGACTACCGACTGGGAGGATCGTTCTTCGATGGAAAAGGTCAGCCAATGCAAACCAGTTCAGTATCGCATGGTTCTTCGACTGCGAGGTTTAACGGGGTTAACGTAATTAATACAGCAAGAAAACTAGGATAATATGGCTATTCTCACTAAAGACGAAGCCCATGCTTTACTAAAAAAAATATTGAGTTATTCGAGGGCCGATGAATGTGAAGTCAATATCAACGGTAGCCATAATGGTAATATCCGCTATGCGCGCAATGCCGTTTCAACAAGTGGAGGAATAAGCCAAACAAATCTTGTTGTTTCTTCGGCCTTTGGAAAAAAGTTAGGGGTCGCTACGATCAACGAGCTGGATGCCGCCTCCCTGGAGAAAGTTGTCCGGAGATCGGAAGAATTAGCTCAGCTTGCTCCGGAAAACCCCGAATTTGTGTCATTTCTTGGTCCGCAGATATATCCTGATTCCATCACCTTCGTTCCAGCAACAGCGGCCATCACCCCTAAAATTAGAGCCGACGCCGTAGCACAGAGCTTACAGGTCGCCAAAGATGCCAATCTCATTTCTGCTGGATTTCTGGAGGACAGAAATGGATTTGCCGCTATGATGAATTCGAAAGGGTTGTTTGCATATAATACGGCGACGAACGTGAATTTTTCTGTAACCATGCGTACGCAGGACGGAAAAGGATCCGGTTATGCTACACGCGGATATAATGATGTCACCAAACTAGATGCTATGGCCGTAACAAAAATTGCGGCCGACAAGGGGTTGAAATCCGCAACAGCGCAGGCAATTGAGCCTGGAAAGTATACAGTTATCCTGGAACCTGCTGCCGCTGCCGTCCTGCTCGAAAATATTCTATTTGGGCTAGACGCGAGACAGGCCGATGAAGGCAGAAGTTTCTTGAGCAAGCCAGGCGGCAAAACCAGCCTGGGGGAGAAACTTGTCGATGAACGTGTTACGATGTATTCGGATCCATGGCACCCCGAACTGCCCACTAGTCCCTGGGCTTCAGATGGCAGGCCTCACGAAAAAGTCAGCTGGATTGAAAAGGGTGTCGTAAAGAATCTAACATACTCGAGATTCTGGGCACAAAAAAAAGGAGTTAAAGCTATTCCGTCGCCTGATGCTGTTATTATGGATGGAGGTTCTAAAACACTGGAACAGCTCATCAAAGACACAAAAAAAGGAATTCTGGTCACCAGGTTGTGGTATATCCGTAATGTCGATCCTCAAACATTATTACTGACCGGCTTAACGCGGGATGGAACCTTCTACATTGAAAACGGCATCATCAAATTCCCTATCAAAAATTTCCGTTTCAACGAGAGCCCGGTCATTATGCTGAATAACCTCGAAGAGCTAGGCCGTCCGGAGAGAACAGTGAGTGTAGAGACCAACACAAATTACCTGCTGCCTCCTATGAAGATCAGGGATTTTACTTTTACAAGCTTGTCCGATGCCGTTTGATTCGTGTTAACAACGGCGAATCCTCATATTAATAACTTTTAGCACATTTACAGGTATGGCTACATGGCATCACTATGACCACTGCCAATAAATTTTTCTTTACGCGACTCCAATATGAGTCAGGCGACTGGGATGTTGATCAGCGCATGCCTTCCAATATCCTAAACTCACTGATTGAATACACTACCCTACCCGTTGATCCTCAGGAAAACATTGTACCCCTCAGCACCACTGATATCTTCAATTGTCCATTTTGCTATCTGACCGGCCACAAATTGGTGGAATTTACTCGGCAGGAGAGCGATAATTTTGAGAAATATATTCGAAATGGCGGTTTCATTTTTGTTGATGATTGCAACCACGATATCGATGGTCTTTTTGCAAAATCATTCGAGGCACAAATGGCGAAAATTTTTGGGATTAATGAATTAAAAAAAATTCCCTCTAACCATCCGTTGTATTCCGCCTTTTTCAAATTTGATGGTCCGCCTACGACGGGCCAGGAACTCAATGGCTGGGGCGATGATATTGTCCATGACTACTTGAAGGCCATAGAAATCAACGGAAAAATTGGCGTCCTTTATAGCAATAAGGACTACGGATGTGAATGGGACTATGATTTTCGTAACAAGCGATTCTATAAATTTGACAACACCCGGTTTAGTGTCAACATTGTCATGTATGCACTGATGAGATAGTCGACGACTATTGTCGATAGTCCACAGCAAGTGCATGACGATTTTAGATGCGAATTTCTTAAAGCCAGCAAATAACTTAATTTGAAGCACAATGTTTACCATCGATGCGCACCTTGACCTAAGTATGAATGCTATGGAATGGAACCGCGATTTGCGAAAATCCATCCGGGAGATCAGGGAGCGCGAAAAAGAAATGACTGACAAGCCCGACCGGGGAAATAACGTTGTATGTTTTCCCGAATTGCGCCGGGGAGAAATTGGGCTGGTGGTGGCTACACAGATCGCGCGTTACGTTGCGCCTGGTAATCCCCTTCCTGGCTGGCACTCGCCAGAGCAGGCATGGGCTCAGACGCAGGCACAACTTGCATGGTACAAGGCTATGGAAGATGCAGGCGAGCTTTCGCAAATTATTGACCGGAATACGCTGGAAAATCACTTGCGATACTGGAATGATGACGGCCCGGTTTCGTCAAAAGCCATTGGCTATATTTTGAGCCTGGAGGGCGCGGATTCCATTGTAACATTAAACCACCTTGAACAGGCTTATGCCTACGGTCTCAGGGCACTCGGTCCCGCCCACTATGGTCCAGGTCGTTACGCGCAAGGAACAAATGCAACTGGAGGGCTGGGCAATGATGGAAGGGAACTGCTCAAGGAAATGGAAAGGCTGAATATTATTCTGGATGCAACGCATTTATGCGATGAGAGCTTTTGGGAAGCAATGGATAATTTTTATGGCTATGTGTGGGCAAGTCACCATAACTGCAGGGCGTTGGTAGATCACAATCGTCAGTTCAACGATGAACAATTGAGGGAGCTCATCAGCCGGGGTAGTGTTATCGGGGGTGTCCTGGATGCATGGATGATGGTGCCCAATTGGATAAAAAAAGAATCCACGCCTAAAGGAATGAACTGCGATCTGGAAAAGGTTATCGATCATATGGACCATATTTGCCAACTTGCCGGGAATTCCTTACACATTGGCATCGGGTCAGACCTCGACGGGGCGTTCGGAAAAGAACAATGTCCATACGATCTTGAAACCATTGCAGATTTGCAGAAAATACCAAATCTGCTGTCAAACAGAGGATATAGGCCCGAGGACATCGAAAATGTCATGCATGGAAACTGGTTAAGATTTCTAAGGAAAGCCTGGGTTTAGTGTCCATATTCATGATCATAGTCGGTCTATTGTTCGCATTCATACCCAATCCTGACCTGCAGAATATTCCTGGCCGTTAGTTCTGAAAAATTACCCTATTTTCCGGTAAATTGCCATCTCAAACTATTTGTGGTGTTGTTTCGTTTTCCTTGAGATCCCTACAGTATGAAGAAAATTTTCTGGTTAGGCTCGGTTGCTGCGTTCATCTTTGCACTATCATTTACAGAACCCGCTGAGCGATATTTCGAAATTGCAAAGAATCTTGACATTTTTGCGACCCTGTTCAAGGAAGTAAATGCCCTCTACGTTGAGGAAGTTAATCCCAACAAACTGGTGAGGACAGGAATCGACGCTATGCTTGGTTCGCTAGATCCTTACACCAATTACATTCCAGAGGATGAGGTAGAAGATTTCAGAACTGTCAATACCGGACAATATGGAGGCATAGGCGCGATCACGCGCGAGATCGGAGACCGCACCGTGGTCACGATGCTTATGGAAGGTTACGGGGCACAACGGGGTGGATTAAAAATTGGTGATGAGATTTTAAAGATCGATGATATCAGCCTCTCCAAGCTTACGCGCGAGGAGTCTGGCCAGGTGATGAAAGGACAGGTAGGCACACCGGTATCCCTTACCATAAAGCGTGTAGGAGTAGATCAGCCTATCAAACTTGATTTCAAACGCGAGCGTATTAAGTTGACCAATGTGCCCTATTCGGGGATGATAGATAATGATATTGCATATATTCAATTGTCAGACTTTACCCCTGACGCCGCGAAAGAGGTTAAGAATGCTTTCGTGCAGCTAAAAGAAAAAGGGGCTAAAGGCGCTATTATCGATCTGCGTGCAAATCCCGGAGGACTGCTTATTGAAGCCGTAAATATTACAAATCTTTTTATTCCGAAGGGAAAGCTTGTGGTCAGTACGAAGGGGAAGATTCCGGAAAATAATCTGAGTTATGAAACCTTAAATCTTCCAGTGGATACTGAAATTCCTGTTGCGGTATTGATCAATCGCGGAAGCGCCTCAGCATCTGAGATAGTAGCTGGTACGTTGCAAGATTATGACCGCGCTGTTGTTATTGGAGAAAAGTCGTACGGGAAGGGATTGGTTCAAGTAAGCAGGCCGTTGTCGTACAATTCACAACTGAAAGTTACGACCGCCAAATATTATACGCCCACAGGCCGTTGTATCCAGGTGCTCGATTATGGTCACCGGCGGGATGATGGCAGCGTCGGATCAATCCCCGACTCGTTGAAGAAGGCATTTAAAACAACCAACGGAAGAACAGTATATGATGGCGGCGGTATCGATCCCGACATAAAAACTCAAAATCCGGAGTCGCATATGTTGACACAAGTGCTCTTTGAAAAAGGTTTCTTATTTGACTATGCCACGCAGTATGTATCCAAGCATCCAGAGCCCGTGGATCCAAGAACATTTTCATTAAGTGATGACGAGTATCAGCAGTTTTTGAGCTGGATGAAGACCAAAAACTATTCATACAAGTCATACATGGAGTATCAACTTCAACAGTTTACAGAGGAGGCCAAGAAAGAAAGATATTATTCAGAGTTAAAAAGTCAGCTTGACTTGGTCACGGCCCGGATAGCGGAAAGCAAGAAAAATGAGTTGGTACTTCATAAGGATGAAATAAAAATGTTGCTTGAAGAAGACATTGTGTCAAGATACCATTTGGAAAAAGGAAGTGTGGAGTCAGGGTTCAAATACGACAAGGACATCAAGACTGCCACGGACATACTTCGCAATAATGCTCAATACCAAAAGCTGCTTAATATACAGTAGAAAATGGCTCTCTGGGTCGGAAGAAAAATCCGCTGGATCATTCTGTCTTTTGGCGCTGGTCTGATAGCCTTTTTTCACTCCTGCATCTCATTTCGAATGAGTTCAACTGAGATCGACGAATTCTTTAAGTCAAGGAATTTGACTGCAACGCAGCACAGCTACAAGGTTGGGTTCCGCGAATTACATTATGTTAAAGCAGGCGATCCCACCAAGCCACTGGTACTTTTTCTGCATGGGTCACCTGGTTCACTCAGTGCATTTGTTCACTTCCTGGCCGACAGCACATTGCTTGAGCATGCCTTGCTAATTACTGCCGATCGGCCTGGGTTTGGGTATTCGAACTTTGGCAATGGCGAACGCTCACTGAAGGAGCAGGCCGATGCTCTCAAACCGATCCTGGATCATTATAGCATTAATCGACCCATTATTTTGGTTGGACATTCGCTGGCTGGTGCACTCGTTGTGCGTATGGCCGCGCAGTTCCCAAATCTAGTGGATGGAGTTGTTATTGTGTCTGGGTCTGTTGATCCTGAACTTGAACCGAACGAGACATGGTTTCGCGCGCCACTTGCTACTCCTTTTCTCAGCTGGATATTGCCTTCCTCATTTCGCGCTTCAAACGAGGAGATCTATCACCTTAAACCTGAACTAGAAAAAATGCTTCCATTGTGGAAGGAAGTTAAGTGCCCTGTTTTGGTCATTCAAGGTAAGCAGGATGAGTTGGTTCCAGCGGAAAACGCCGATTTTGCAAAAACCATGTTGGTAAATGCTCCTGTCGAAACTCTTATGGTTGAGGATATGAATCACTTTGTCCCCTGGAGTCATCCTCACTTAATTACCGATGCGGTAATGAGACAATTAAACCTGTTATCGGGCTCGAGGGAAGCCTCCACCCATTAGTTGTTTCCATACAGCCGCTTTCCGGCCTCTTCAAATTTATCACCCTTCACCCACGTAGGTCGGTTTTTGTCGTTAGCGATCAAATAGGTACTGTAAACGAATGACCGATGAAATTTTTCGATATAGTTCATGTCGAGTGAGGCGACTTCGTCAGGGGGCTGATGGTAATATTTGAATAGATCTTTATCAAAAGCTTTTACACCTGGCGCGAAGTCAACAGCTGGAACGCCCTTCACGGCAAAGTTAATATTGTCTGACCGTTCATATAAATTCTGTTCCGGCGCGGGATCCCCCTTCAGCTGCAATCCGAATGAAAGGCACGCGTTCTTTAGCAGCTCATCAACGGATGTCCTGTTAAGATCCATCAGTGTAACAATAGTCTTATCGTTGTAGCCAGCACCGTCACAATTCATGTTAAACACAGTTTGGTTTAATGGGATCAACGGGTGATTGGAGTACCACTCGCTGCCCAGAAGTCCCTTTTCCTCACCTGTCACGGCAAGAAACAGTATCGACCGTTTCGGCGGGTTTTTGGCAAAGAACTTGGCAGCCTGCAAGAGTGCCACCGTACCGATTGCATTGTCACGCGCACCATTGTAGATGGAGTCGGGAGTCGCATTCTTCTTTACCCCTACGTGATCATAATGGGCTGTTACTACAATCCATTCGTTTTTAAGCGATGCATCCCTTCCTTCAACAATTCCCGCTACATTTTTTGCGGGTATGGGTAGCGTTGCATACGCTTCAACTCTTAGCTTACCTGACGCTCTTTTTGACTGCATCAGTGCCGCAACGCTGGCCGCATCTGTTTTTTTCATAAAAAGATGTGGTATCGCTTTGGACGATTCCTTCTGTGTCACCATCCGGTCGGCGGCAAGAAAATTAACTAAAGCCGGCCATGGCAAACCGGGTAAGAGCATGACTTCGATCAGTGCAGCTGCCCCATGAACTGAAGCGCGTTTGGCCTTTTCCGGCGCATCCGTCAAGAGCGCCTGGACAGCATTGGTCGTTGCATTGCTTCCAGCAAGAGCCACGACGATTTTGCCCTTGACATCAACCTTTTCGAAGTCAGTTGTCAGTCCATAACCGACAAAGATCACATCGCCGTCAAGCACAACACTATTGCCACTAATGTAAAGCAAGTCGTCAATCAGCTTAAACACGTCCTCGCCAAGGGTGAGGGTAGCTGACGTCGCCGGAACGATTTTATCAAGGCGGACCTCCTGGAAGTAACTGCTGTCTCCTTTCACCGGCTTTACTCCGAATATCTTTAACTGCGTGCTGATGTACTTTGCGGCAATGTCTATTTCAGGCGAACCTGTATCACGTCCTCTCATTTCATCAGAAGCCAGAAAAGAGAGATGTGCTTCCGATTCCAAAGATGTGACAGATTCTTCAATGAGTTGTATGACTTTTCGCTGAGCAAATGAATCGGCTGCAATCAGCACGAAGAAAAACAGGAATAGGCGCATGATGTTAAGTTGTTTATGCAAGATAAAAATTGTACAAAACAAAAGCGGATTCCTCATAGAAGGAACCCGCTTATTTTTACAGGATTGATGGATCAGGAAGTACTTAACGCAGGAACAAAAGCTCTCTATACTTTACCAGTGGCCAATCCTCGTTATCTACAAGCAACTCCAGTTTGTCCACTGAGTCGCGAATGACTTCAAAATACTTTTCTTTAATCTCATCACAATAACCGATTGCACGTTTATGCGTATCGGCAATTTTATTCAAGCGCTTGCGTTCTGCAACCATGGCGCGCACATTGGTTTTAATCACCTCGATGTGATTGGATATTTCCTTGATGGTTTGCACGACGGCTTTGTTGTCGACTCCCAGGCCTTTCAACCCATTGGCGTTTACGATTAGTTTGTTTTGATAGGCAATAGCGGTTGGCACGATATGATTCATCGCCAGATCACCCATTACCCTCGCTTCTATTTGAACACGCTTAATATAGGCTTCCAGCCTAATTTCAACGCGGGCTTCCACTTCCTTCTCGGACATTACTCCATGCCTTTCAAAAAGATCTTTCGATTTCTTGGTGAGGTAAGCATTTAGGGCGTGAACCATATTTTTTATGTTTCCGAGTTTTCTTTTTTCCGCTTCCTTCACCCACTCCTCAGAATAGTTATTGCCTTCGAAACGGACGTCTTTTGATTCTTTGATGTATTTTCTAAGAACACTCACAATGGCAAGCCTTTTTTCTTCTCCTTTTTCAATTTCTTTAGAAACTGCATCGTGGAATTTCTCAAGCTGATCAGCCACAATTGCATTCAGGACAGTCATCGAAACAGCACAGTTATCACTGCCGCCTACAGCGCGAAATTCAAATTTGTTGCCTGTAAAAGCGAACGGCGATGTACGATTGCGATCCGTGGCATCAAGGATGATTTCGGGAATCTGATCAATTCCTAGTTTCATGTACATGTTGTCGCCTTTCTCAATCTTTACATTCCCTTTCTTTTCCAATTCATCCAACACCGCTGTCATCTGGGATCCTATAAACACTGACACGATTGCAGGAGGAGCCTCGTTGGCTCCGAGGCGAAAGTCATTACCCGGCGTGGCAATGCTGGCACGAAGCAAGTCAGCATGTTCGTGGACTGCTTTGATCGTGGTAACGAAGAATGTCAAGAACATCAAGTTATCGCGTGCGCTGCTTGTCGGTGCGTACAGATTTACCCCCGTATCCGTTATCAACGACCAGTTGTTGTGCTTGCCGGTTCCATTTAATCCAGCAAAAGGTTTCTCATGGAATATTACATGCAGGTTATGACGGTCAGCAACCCGGCTCATCACATCCATCATCAATTGGTTGTGATCATTAGACACGTTTACTTCTTCAAAAAGTGGCGCAACCTCAAACTGACTCGGCGCGACTTCGTTATGACGAGTCCGAACAGGTATCCCCAGTTTCCATGACTCGATCTCAAAATCCTTCATGAAGTCGTACACCCGTGGCGGTATAGACCCGAAATAATGATCCTCCATTTGCTGGCCGCGCGCGGGAGGGTGACCAAATACAGTCCGACCAGCCATTACGAGATCGGGACGGGCGTTGTACAAAGCTTTATCAACAACAAAATATTCTTGTTCAGGTCCCAACGACGCTACCACGTGTTGAATGTCTTTGTCGAAAAGCTGGCACACTTTGGTCGCTGCTTTGTCAACTGCGGTCAATGCTTTTAACAATGGCGCTTTGGTATCCAACGTCTCGCCAGTGTATGATACAAATATGGTCGGAATACAAAGCGTTTTTCCATAGAGAAACATGGGAGACGTAGGGTCCCAGGCTGTATAGCCACGGGCTTCAAACGTACTACGAATGCCTCCGCTTGGAAAAGAGGACGCATCAGGCTCCTGCTGGACTAACTCACTGCCTTTGAACTTCTCTATTCCTGAAAGAGCATCAAAAAAGGAGTCATGCTTTTCGGCGGTTCCGCCAGTCATAGGTTGAAACCAGTGCGTGAAATGTGATGCCCCTTTAGCCATGGCCCATGATTTTGCAGCGGCTGCAACTGCATCGGCAGTGGTTTCATCAATTTTTTCGTGATTCTTAATTGCCTGGCTCACTTTTTTGTAAACAGCTGGTGCAAGCGTACCACGCATCTGTTCCGCGCCAAACACATGCTCTCCAAAAAATTTTGAAACATGCGGGCTAGGCAGTTCAACATGTACTCGGGGACGTTCGCTTAATTTTTTTAGAGCTTCAAATCTTAAATGGGCCATAGAAGGGTTGGATTTTAACTTATTTTGCGCCCAAATCTATTAGAATTTTCGAAACCCCATTAATAAATGATCTCCAATTTTAATTTTTTATTTAGAATACGTTTGCGGAGGGTATTTTTTACACGATGTGCTAACATTTAAGCCCTGGCTGAAAACGTGATTTTTAAACTTCCCGAAAGTTTAAAACTTTCGGGAAGTTTGAGTTCAATCTTCTTCTTCTATCCGCTGTTCCTGATTATTTCTCGCCTTCTCTTTGGCCCTGTTCAACCGATAAGTAAATGTGACGGTGAACTGCCGTGGGCGCCATTGAAAGGTTGAATTGGAGTAATAGTCCTCTCGTTCTATGATGACTCTTCTTTTCCGTGAATTTAACAGATCGCGGACGCCTGCGGTGATCGTACCCTTACCCTTAAGAACATCACGGGAAAGGCCGAGGTCGAGTGTGTATATGGACAGATTTTTTCCCTGGGTTGTAACCCGAGGTGCCCGGTAGTTAAAAGAGACTTGAAAATCAAGGGCTTTGAAGAGGGTCATTTTGGATGTTGCACGAGACGTCCATGTATAGGTGTCGCTTTCCAAAACCTCACCTTCATAAAATCCTTGCGTGATGGCCCTGTAGAAATTTGCGCTGGTATTGATTCTCCACCAATCCTGCACATTCAATGAGAAATTAAATTCCACACCATAGGAATTCTCATTGGATAAATTGATGGGCACGATGATCGAGCGACCGGCTGAATCAGGTCCTGTTATGATGCGTTCAATGACATTATTTCTGTGCCTATAATACACATTTGATAAAATGGAACCTGCGTCCCAATCCAAAAGGTAGCCCATCTCGATGGAGTTTGTGTATTCAGGTCTCAGGGTGGGATTACCTCCAAATAAGACGCGCGGATCTCTGAAATTGGAGTACGGCAACAGATGTCTGAAATCAGGCCTGCTAATTCGATAGCTGTAACTCAGTTGAAGGGTTTTATTCTCCTGAAATTTGTATGACAAGCTGGCGCTCGGAAACAGGTTAAAGTAATCCTGCGGGATGAAAATGTACGGATCCTTCAGCTCCGTTGAGATATCCGTCAGTTCACCTCGCAAGCCGCCCTGCATTGATATCTTTCCAAACGTATTGCTAGCCATTACGTAAGCCGCGTGAATTCTTTCAGTGTACTCAAGGTTGTTTGTATATTGGGCGATAGGTATCCACGATAGTGATTCGCCGTCCTGCGACTCGAGGCCATAATCATTGTTGATTATTCGTGACGCGGTTTTAACCCCTGCCTCAATTTTGCCGTCCCTCCCGAATGGATGAATATAATCTAATTGAATTAGCCAATTTATTTCATCCGCAAAATTAATGGAACGTTGCAATGAATCAGCGCCCTCATCAACGGACTCGGTATAGTCGGTGGTCTCGTTATCGACGCTTTTAATCCACTTATAATCAGCCGTAAACGTTTGTCCTTTCCGTTCAAAATTCTTCTTGTAGTTTAATGACGCTTCAATATTCTCTTCGTCTTCCCCTTCACGCTCGGTTCGTCTGACTGTGCGGATAACTGTGCCGTTCTCATCCAAATCGAAATAATTCGTTTCAGACTTGCTCAGCCCATCCCCTGTATTGTACAAAACCGAACCGGTAAGGCTACTATTGTCATTAAAAAAGTAGTCTAGCCCTACCGTGAAGTTGTGCGAAAATTCCTGTCGGGTGCCATCACTGCGCTGCGCATAGGCAAAGCTGGTATCCGCGCTTGAATATTGTTGATATGACTCTCCGTAACCCGGTCTTTTATCATATTCAACGCCATAACTCGAAAACAGATTGACATTTCTTTTTCGGATGTTAATACTATATGTGCCTCCATACTGCGCAGGATAGCCCGCATTGGCGCTGAATGTCCCATTAATCCCTTTCTCCTGATTCTTCTTTAATATGATGTTGATTATTCCAACCTCACCCGCGGCGTCATAGCGGGAGGATGGGTTGGTGATTACTTCAATGCTCTCGATCAAATTTCCCTGCAACATGCGGAGCGCTTCAGGATCACGCGATGTGAGACCTGATGGTTTGCCGTCAATCAATATTCTAACGTTTTCGCTTCCGCGTAGACTCACCGTCCCGTCGACATCCACAGTTACCGACGGCAGATTACCCAATATATCAGAGGCATTTTGTCCGACATTGCTTAGATCCTTTTGAATGTTGAAAACTCTTTTGTCCAACTGAAGCTCCATGGAGGCCTTTTCCCCTTTAACAATCACTTCCTCAAGAACCTGGCTGTTCTCGTTGAGCGTGATAACGCCAAGGCTAATTGTCGAACCTGAAATGATCACATTGGGAATTGTTACCTCTTCGTAAGAGAGGAAACTAATTTTGACAAAATAATTGCCCAGCTTGACGGGAACAATAAATCTCCCCTGATCATCAGAGACGCCGCCTGTAACGAGCGTAGAATCCTCCGCACTATGAACTGCTACATTGCCATAAGGAACTGGATTTCTTTGCTGATCCACAATGGATCCTGTAATCGCCGGTCCGTCCTCGCCGCCATCCTGAGCAAATGCTGTACAACATAAGAGTGTAAAAAATATAAAAAGGTATTTCATCAGCTCAAATTTTCGAATCACTCAACTAGCCCCTCTCAACTAACCCCCCTGGCAGTCGAAAGTTCTGAAAACACTTTGAGGAGAATTTGAAGTTTACTTAACCGGCAAAAAATTGATGTTAAGCACGTGTTCGGCACCAATAAATTCATAACTGATCGAAAAATTGTTCATGTCACAAATTTGCTTCACGATAGCCAATCCAAGCCCCGTCGAGTCCGCGCTTTGCTTATCCTTCTTGAAACGTTTGAACAGTTCACTTGTCGGCACTGTTGGTGCATCACCGGTATTGCTAACGATAAGGCCAGACGACGACAATGCAATCGTAATAGAGCCATTCACATGGTTATGCCGGATCGCGTTACTAATCAAATTCATGAGCAATATATCGGCAAGTACCGGATTCAGATCTATTTTGACTCCTGGCTGAATTTGACTCGTCAACGCTATTGCCTTCATCTCGATCAGTTCCCGAAAAGATGAGATCGAATTTTCAACCAACGTACTGAAGTCTATTTTGTAACTGACAGGATACTCCTGATTCTCCAGTTTTGTGAGCAGTATCAGCGATTGATTCACCGATGAAAGCTTTTGAACCGAATTTTGTATGCCCTCGATCAGCGAGGCTTGCCGTTCGTCAATATTGGTTTCGAGCAGGAGGTCCAATTTCCCCCTGATGATGGATAACGGTGTTTGCAATTCATGCGACGCATTTTCAGAAAATTCCTTTAACGAACGGTAATCATCCAAGGCCTTGCTTGTCATTTTCTCGAGGAATTGGTTTAGCTCCTTGAATTCGTGCGTTCTTGTATTACCAAGCTTTATGCGATGCTTCTGCCTGAGGCTGAAGGTTTGAATTGTTTTCAAAGTCTGATTAAAATTTGAAAGGATTCGTTGAGACATCAAACGGCTTGCGATCCACACAAAGGTCATGAGTAAAATCAAGGTCGCCGCCAAAGAGGCGAGAATTCCCTCAAGGATCTCGTCAGGTTCGGCTATAAAATTGTAGGCTGAAATATAGAAATGTTTTCCACCAACCTTATAAGAGGAGGCGACCGTGAATTTTCTGTCTACGGCCCTTCTAGGCAACGAATAGTAACCCATAGAATCCGTAATCTGCATCTCCACCAACGGTGCATCGAAGGGTAGTTCCGCCACTTCCATTTGCATTCCTCGAACAGAATCCACCGAAATCCCATTTTCAAGAAGTTGTGCGGCACTGTCAATATCACGCTTCAACCTTCTCGCTACCTCATTTTCTATTCCTGACTGAACGCGATAGAAAACAATAAAACCGCTGGCCAGTAGCACCAGCGTCGTAATGGCGAGATACCAAAGTGTAAGACTATTAATGAGTTTCACCTATCAGCTGTTAATGTTTTGAACAGATCGAATCTCCAATCGATTCTAAGTTGTGATCAACGATGATACACGGATATTTCATGAGATATTGGTATCAAACTTGTAACCGATGCCGTAGACCGTTCCGATGTAATCTTTTCCCTGCGCCGCGTTTATCTTCTTCCTTAAATTTTTCACATGCTGATATACGAAGTCAAAATTCGCAAGATTATCAGCATAGTCGCCCCATAGATGTTCAGCAAGGGACTGCCTGGTAAGTATTCTGTTCTTATTGATGAGGAAATAAAGCAACAGATCAAATTCTTTTTTCGTGAGGTCAAGCAATGTATTATTAACCCGGGCTTCCAGAGAGACGGTGTTTAATATGATTTCATTAAAACTTACCGTGTTGTCGCCATCAAGCGCATTTCGGCGGTATATCGCCTTCAGCCGAGCGTTTAGTTCGGAAAGGTGAAAAGGCTTTGTAAGGTAATCATCAGCACCCAGGTCAAGACCATGAATCTTATCATCCAGTGAATTCTTTGCGGATATGATGAGCACATTGGTTCTGATCTTTTGCTGTTTAATATGCTCAACCAAGCTGAGACCGCTACCGTCGGGCAGCATGATGTCCAGCACCAAACAGTCGTATTCAAAGGAGCTCAGTTTTTCGAGCGCATTACTACAGGTTGCACTCCACTCGCAAACGTACCCTTCTCGTACTAAAAAATCCTGAATATTGCGAGCAAGGTCGACGTTGTCTTCAACAATCAATACTTTCATGCGCCAAGTGTTGGGGTGTTGAAGTTCGAAGTGCTGACGCTCCACCTATCCTCTTTCGCACAGATAGAAAAGCTAGAAAATGACGACTTCATGAATCAAATTAAAGATGATTTTTTGAAGTAATCTTGAAGGTGAGAGAGTTAGCCCTTTATAGGTCTTAGTTCGATTTCTTTACCGAACCTCCGCTGCTCGAATCGGTGAAGGATCTGTTAGGATTTCCATGATAGCGGATATTTCCACCGCTGCTTGCGTTTGCTTTTAAGTCTTCGATAACCGTAATTTTAAGCGATCCGGCGCTTGAAGCTTCTGCTGATACTTTTTGCGCTTCCAGGTCATAAGCATCGATCTGTCCCGCAGTGCTGGCTTCAATCTCCAGCGCCTTGGTCTTGCCCTGTAATTCAATCTGGCCAGCGCTGGAAGCACTTGCCTGAACGGCATTCGCCTTAAGGGTAATTTCAATAGACCCTGCGCTGGATGCGCTGACCTCCATCTCGTTGGCTTCCAGAGCATCTTCTGAGAAGATGCTGCCCGCAGAGCTGGCTAAAAGCTTATTTACCATCACGTACGTAACATACACTTTTGCATTCACGTTGCCTCGATAATCGCCATCCCTCATATGGACCCTCAAATAGGACCCAGACACTTCTGTAATGACATTGTCTACCGACGTACCGCTGACTTCCACACGCACACTTTCCTTATTGCCTTTGTTGAGATAAACATCAACGCCTTCCGTAACTTTTACGCCTGAAAATGAACCTATAGGGCGTGTTTCAGACGTCTGACCGTATATACAGCCACTTGTGGTACCGATGAGCAATATTGCGAACCAGAAATTCTTCATGAGTTGCTTAAATTTGACCTAAAGACAGTGCGCAAATATAAGGGTTGCACATGCATTGCACATGCGTGTTATTTTTGCTGATGTACGAAAACAGCCGATTTTACACTAAATTTCCAATGACATTTCTTGACATTTGTATTTCCACAAATATTGTTACCATATGATTTTTGACAAGAAATCTGAATTGAATGTCCTAATTAATTTGGCTGCGAGCGATAGAAATGTGGCTTCTCGCGAATCAAAGCTTATTCACACCATTGGCAAGGCAAATGGCATTGGCAAGGATGAAGTTGATTCTATGCTCAAAAACCCGCGTCCTATCGGCGGTATCGACACTCTGACTTCAGATGAGAAGTTTGAGCATTTATATCACCTTATCCAGTTGATGAAAATGGACGGGCAGGTATTCCGCAGCGAAATAGTTTTCTGTGAACAAATCGCAGATAGACTTGGCTTCAAGAAGGCGGTAGTCGCAGAGGTCTCACAACATGTGTACAGCGACCCGACTATCACAGCTGACCGCGACATGGTAAAAACCAAAGCCATGAAATTTTTGAAAGTATAAGCGCTAAACGATGGACTATATGGGAGGGTATCAACCTTCCCTTTTTCTTTTATGGCCTTCGATAGACGACCTTACCGCCAACGATCGTCATGAATACTTCAGTTTGCAGAATCTGATCTTCTGGTACTGTCATGAGGTCGTGTGTGAAAACGGTGAAGTCTGCCAACTTCCCGGGCTCGATGGAACCCTTGATTGAATCTTCAAAGGCTGCAAATGCCGCATCAATTGTATAGGAACGCAAGGCCTGAATCCGCGTCATTTTCTGTTCCGGCTCATAGCCACTTTCTGGAAATCCCTTCAAAGTCTTGCGGGTAACAGACGCGTAAAAGGACGGAATTGGGTTCAGCGGCTCCACAGGTGCGTCTGTACCGTTTACAATTTTTGCCCCGGACTTCAACAAGGCCTGCCACATGTATGCGCTCTCTTTAATTCGTTGTTCTCCCAGCCTATCAATCGCCCACTGCCTGTCTGATGACATGTGAATCGCCTGCATTGCGGGGATGACCCCCAGCTTTGCAAAGCGAGGTATATCATCAGGATGAATATGCTGAGCATGCTCTATACGAAACCGGTGGTCAGACGCCTTCGTGGGGTTTTCTTTGAAGGCCATTTCATAGCGATCCAGCACTTCCCGGTTGGCCCTGTCCCCTATCGCATGGGCGCATACCTGAAAATCTGACTTAAGGGCTTCTCGCGATATTTTCGTAACGGTATCCATAGACAACGTCGCCATTCCCGAAAAACCGGGGCGATCACTATAAGGCTCCAGCAACCATGCACCCCTGGATCCCAAGGCACCGTCACAATGAAGCTTGATAGAACGTATCGTTAGTTGACCAGATGAATCTATTTCAGGCCCATTCTTAAACCATTCGTAAACATGCTGCGGATCATTTCCACTTACCATGACGTACAGACGAACTCCCAACTTCCCGGCTCGTTTGAAATTATGAAAGAGTTGAATGGACTCCCGCGAGGCGCCAGCATCCTGAAAGCTTGTGATGCCGTTCCGCAGACACGATCTGATCGCCAGATCTAATGCCTGGGCGTCTTTTTCTGGCGTCTTTTCTGGAATATGTTCATCAATAAGGCCCATCGCCCGTTCGTTGAATATACCGGTTGGGTTGCCCAACGCATCGCGAAGAACTTCACCTCCTTCACTGTCTTCTCGTTTATATTTTTCCGTGGAAAGTGTATTCACACCAGCAACTTCCATCGCTTTCGCATTCGCAAATCCTGCATGGCCACTCGCATGGCGCAGAAAAACGGGATTATCCGGCGATACGGCGCTGAGCTTGTCGTGAACGGGAAATCCATTGATCATCGCCTCCGGTTTCATCTCCCATTTCTCCTGATGCCACCCACGTCCCAGTATCCACTCCCCCGGCGTTGATTTACTAGCAGCTTGCCTTACTACATCAACCATTTCGTCATAGCTCTTGATGTCCGAAAGATCCAGTTCGAGTTCATTGTATCCCACGCCCATAATGTGTCCGTGGCCCTCGATAAATCCTGGTGTCAAAATTTTGCCTTCCAGATCGATCACCTCTGTTTTGTCACCAATCAATTTATTCGCGTTCTCCTCCGCACCAACGAAAGTTATTTTGTCGCCAGTAACAGCGACCGCCTCAGATATCTTGGCTTTCTCATTAGCAGTGTAAATTTTGCCTCCGAGAATCACTAGATCAGCAACTTTCTCGGTAGAGCACCCGAACAGTATTGCCAGGCAAATGCAATATATTTTTAAGAGTGACGGACTAATCATGATTAACAAATCACAATATATGAAACATCATTCCATTATCTTTGGGTGCCTGATGACAAAAGCAACTCATTTTTTATGACTCAGAATTTACCATATTTATGAAATTCAGCCGGCGTCATTTTAAAAAAGTATTGTATGATGCCTTTCGTCAAGGCCTAACGCCTCATAAGCTTTCGGCAACCTGTGCTGCTGGCGTGTTGATTGGAATATTCCCCATTTTTGGTACGACAACCATTCTTTGTTTCGGTGTAGCAATCGCATTCAGACTAAATATTCCCCTTATCCAGTTAGTGAATTATCTCGTCGCCCCTCTTCAAATACTTTTCATAATTCCCTTTATCAAAGTAGGTACGATACTTTTTCACCTTAATCCATTTCCTTATAATATGGATCAATTGATAACAATGTATCGCACTGATTTTTTCTTGTTGCTCAAGGAAGCAGGCCTCGCGTTGATGCTGGGCGCTGGCGTATGGGCAACCTTTTCAATTCCTCTTTTCTTTGTGTTGTATTACTTATTTTTTCTGATGTTCAGTCGTTGGTTCAGATTTCCTCAACGCGAATTAAAATCCCAATAGAGGGTTTGAATAAACGCTTTTCCCTCAGAAAGGTCATCATCTTTTATATCACCCACCCGTTGAATAATAGAGCCGGATACGTTATCATAAACGAAAAGCCTGTCTGGCTTTATCATGCCGAAACCGTTGTTATAAACGTAAACGGCAAAGGGATTGTATGGTGTTCCTAAAATATTCTGACCGAATTTAAAATCGCGGGAGTCCATACCAAACTGACCAAGAATAGTATTTGGGATATCTGTCTGACTCCCCACGGTATGTATAACGGTGTCCCTAACATTCAATGCCCCACCCAACCACAACATCGGGATTTTGAACCGGTCAGGATTTGATACACCGGGATTATTGGGGTACAGATGCCCATGGTCTGCTGTGATAACGATAATTGTATTTTTCCACCATGGGCTCTGTTTTGCCTTGTCGATGAATATTCCCAGGTGCTTGTCGGCATAGTAAGCTGCATTCAGAAATTGAGAAATTTCGTCATTGCCATTGATAACGGTCTCCATCGGAACATCAAATGGTTCGTGGCTGCTTTGAGTCATCATTACTTTAAAAAAAGGACTTGATGCCTCTTGACACTCCTCAAAGAATTTATCAAAAACAAACTCATCATGAACGCCCCATTTGCTTGTGTTCAATTCCTGCGGAAAATCCGCACTGTGTGTCACGTGATCAAAGTCGGCGTGAATCAGATAGGAATTAAAATTAGCATAATTGATATTGTACCCATACGTGAATTCAGTCAGATACCCGCGGTCCTTGAAAGCCTTATTTAAATAAGGAAGGCTTTTTGTGCGCTTTGGCTCCTTAATGATAGAGGTAAGAGGTTGTGAAGGGTAACCATTTAGAATCGCCACAATACCTTTGTCAGTGCGGTCGCCGCTGCTGTAAAAACGATCAAACAGTACACCATCCCTTATGAGCGCATTGAATCGTGGCGTGATTCCGGGTAAACCTCCCAGCGGTTCAATGAACCCGCTGGTAAAGCTCTCCATGGCAATAATGACGATATTAGGGGTGTCGGTGTTCAATAGTTTGGCGGTGCTGTCGGAATCCAAGAGCAGGTCGTCAAAAATTTGTTTTGTAGCTTCTCTGTCAAAATAATTGTCTGCATATTTTAGCTTGCGCATTTTTTGAACAGCATACAGAAAATTCCAAACCCCGTTGACGGCGGCATGATTGGCGAACATTTTTTTTTCATGAAAATAAACGAAACCAGAATTCATAGGAGCAACACCAAAACTTCCCCGGATGGGTATAATGAAGAGCGCCGTAGCAAATATAATTGCGGGTAGGGCTTTCCAATCGGTTGGGGGGAGTCGAATGATCCTTTTCTTAAAATATTTATAAAATGCGAACACGCTGGCACTAAACATGACCAGCCAGTAACAGATCAGGAAAATGGTTTGCCAGAAATCGCCTGATCCCGCAGCTTCCTTTCCAACGTACATCAATGGCGTTGCGTCAAGCCTGAATCCCCAATGCTTGTATAATTCGAAATCAAGAATGATAATGAAAGTCGTTACAAACAATACAATTGCCTGATAGCCTAACCAAATAGGCCAAATTCTCTTTCCACTGAGAAAAAATCCGAGCGAAAAGAGCAGTCCCGGAAACAACGAATAATAGCCCGCCATAGAAAAGTCCATGCGGATACCGTGCACAAAAACGAGCAACATTTCGGGTATGGTGAGCTCGTTTGATAAATTGCTGTGATAAACCATGAACAATCCTCGTGCGACGAGGTAAATGAACGTCCAGGCAATAAAACCGGAGAAGAGGATGATCAGCCGTTGCTTCATTGAAATCCGTTGTATTTGTTATTACATGTTTCTTGAACGGTCATTACTGAATGTCGAATATTGGATGTCTAATTTATCGACATAGAACTAATTTGACCAATTAGAATACTCAACAAATAACAATATTCACTATCCAACTAAGTTGTATAATATCTACTTTCCTTTCAGCTTCGGGTAAATCAGGTTAAGGGCGCGGCTCAAATGGTTATCATCATCTATCTCACACCACGCGAGGTCCTCAACGACTTTGACGTGAATGGGATGTAAGGCAGCAGCACCCACAAGTGCATCTTCGTAGTGTAACATCCTGTTGCCTTTATTATAATGCGTTTCTGAAAAGGCACACATCCTCGCGAGGGTAGCAACAGATAATTTTGTTATTCCCACAAGTTCGCCGCTGATATGTTTCAATATATTCCGATCCTTGCTCATCTGCTGGAGCTTATTATCTGCGGTGGCCTGTATGAAAACCTCGTCACCCGAATTCGTGGCACCACTTGCCAGAATAATATCTTCCAAGGGATCCTCCAACAGAAACACGAGGGCAGCTGGATCGTACAGCAGGTCACTCTCCAGAAGCAGAAATGGCGATTTGATCAAATGCCTTAATACGTAAAGTGTGTACATGCTTCCAGTCGTGCTGTAGTCCACACTGCGAAAAGTAGTGACCGGATATTTTTGCTTCAGCAATTCAAAATGATCATGAAGGTATCCTGTACCGATGATGATTTCTGTGAAACCCGTCCGTAGGAGGGATTTCATCGATCTTTCTATCAATGACTGTCCATCTATCTCAATAAACCCTTTCGGTTGATCCTCAGTGTGATCCTTCAAGCGAGAGCCCATTCCGGCGGCCAGTATCACTGCCGTCTTAACTTGAGATTTCATCAGGCCATGAATTTGATCAGTCTGTCTTTTACTTCAAACGGCTTGACCGCTGGTCGGCCTAATTCCGGAGGTGAACCTTGTGCTATTCTTAAGTGAATAAAGGTAAGTTCGTTATCGAGAGTCCATTGCTTGATAGCTTCTTCCAATTCCACCAATGTATTGACCTGAAGTGCAACGGGATAGCTGACAGCGGATGCCATTGAAGCAAAGTCAACGATATGTGAAACCGTTGCCTGCCCACCGGTTGAGTCGTGAGCATTGTTGTCCAGCAAAATATGCAACAGATTTTTCGGCTGATAGTAGGCGTTGGTGGCAAAGCAACCCATCCGCATAAGTGCAGAGCCGTCTCCGTCAATGACAATTATTTTCTTGTCAGGGCGCGCCATCGCCAGACCGAGTCCTAACGAGCTGATACATCCCATTGAGCCAACCATGTAAAGGTTATTAGGCTTATCTTCTACTTCAAAAAGTTCCCTTCCAGTTTTGCCCGTGGTAGCCAACAACACCGTACGCTGATCCACGAGGTCTGAAACTGCTTTTAATGCTTGTGTTCGAATCGGGTAACTTTGCTTTGAGGAAGATTTTTTCAGCTTAAGGTTTGATACTTGTTTTAGGGGTTGAGGATTCAGTTTGACATCTCCAAAAGTTCCCTTTTTAACAACAAAAAAGAAAGTACGTCCTTCTTCAATGAAAGCATTTGCCTGCTTCAACTGCAATGATGCCTCAGTCTCATCTGCAGAGAGATAAGCCCATTCAATCTTCATCAGCGCCAACATTTTCTCTGTAATCTGGCCCATCAATTCGTGTTGGGGTTCGTCCTTTACCCCGGGTTCGCCGCGCAGACTTACAAACCCTAACACAGGCAATTTGAAAGTAAAATTCAGTGATGTTAAGGGTGACGTGGCGTTTGTTAGTCCCGAATTCTGCATCAATACAACCGACTTCTTACCGCCCAACCTGGCCCCGGATGCTACTGCCACAGCATCCCCCTCATTAGCAGCCATTACGTAATCGCAGTCGTTAATAGCATAGTTGATCAGTGACTTCAAAAATGAACATGGAACTCCTGAATAGAAGTCGAAGCCCAAGCCTTTCATCTCATCACCAAAGTTTTTTGTATTAATCATGTCGGATTAAATGTTATAGCCGAAGTTTTCCAGCATTTTGAAGATCAACAAGTGTATCAACGTCCAGCCAGGCACCGCTAATATATTTGATAGCAATAGTATGTTCTCTGGCAATTTCATTAAAGAGATCAGTGCACGTCATTGATTTAAAGTTCTTATCCTTACTTAATGTACCCAGCGCTCTCAAGACCTGAGCAGCACCGGTTTTGTTTACTTTCCAAAGTCCAATGAACTCACCAACGATGTCATTCTTGTATAAGTCCGATCCCATTTTTTTAAACACAGAAGTAGCTGAATAATTCGTCCTATCGTATTTTTCAGAGGCTGCTACAAAATCTTTATCAATTCCCTCCTCTTCGCAATCCGCATCAACAACGAGTGTGATATCGTTTTGATCATTGAGCAACTCATGCAGCACATAACGCTTGAAAATAATGTCACCATAGCTGATCACCGTATTGTCTTGGATCTCATCTTTCGCAAGGAATAATGAATAAAGTTCTTTAGTAGTAGCAAACTCATCGTTGTCTACTGTGCTAATGTTACTGAGTGCTACCTTTTCCTTCTTAAAACCCCGTACTACGGTAACATCCTTTATCCCTAGGTGATTAAATTCTTCAACCTGCGTGGCAAGCAAAGATTTACCATGCACCTCCAACAACGTCTTAGGGACTTCTTTTGTCAACTCGCCAAGAGACCCCTGGCTTGCCGCCAGTATAATGCCATGTACTTTTTTTCCAGCCGTCGGCAAATACTTTTCTTCTGCCGCTTCAAGCTCATCCGCGCCTTGCAAACGGAAGATCTCATTTACGCTAACAACCTTTCCTTCTACATTAATCAACGTTTGTTCCTTAAATATTCGCATGGACGTTTCCTGCATAGCCTTAATGGATGACCTGACATTATGATTCGCCCAGATAATGGTACTTACACCAATCCTTTTAAAATGATCCGTGGGAATCGAATAATATTTGGTAGGTACAATGATCACCGGACATCGATTTCCCCATTGTTTCATGAAAGCGTCGATATCGGAAGAGTCCGCCTTTTTGCTATGACAAAGAATGGCATCTGCGCCAGCCTTGTGATAAGCATCGGCCCTGCGCAAGGCTTCGTCTAACCCCCAGCCTGCTATAAACGCTTCCAGGCGGGCAACAACCATAAAATCATCATCCGATTGGGTGTCTTTTGCGGCCTTGATTTTCCCGCTGAATTCATCCACATCGGCCAGCGGCTGATTCTCTCCCCCAATAAAGGAGTTGGTCTTTGGAAAAAGTTTGTCTTCAATGCAGACTGCCGCTATATCGCGTTGTTCTAACTTCTTCACCAGCCTACGCATATTGTTGAAATTGCCGTAGCCAGTATCTCCGTCCAACAAGATTGGGATGCTGGTAGCATCGCTCATAAACTCCAGGACATCTAATACCTGTGTCCAGGACGCCTCATTGTTATCCCTTACACCAAGAGCAGCCGAAATGGATAAGCCGCTTCCCCAAATCCCTTTAAAGCCAGCTTCCTCAACAATCTTTGCAGATAGTCCGTTATGAGCCTCCATCAGAAAAGCCATTTCAGGCGAAAAGACCATTGACCGGAGCTGAGTTGTTTTCTTCATGCTAAAAGTTGCTGTTAAAAATGCGGCCAAAAATACATCTTATCGTAATATCTTTTTAATGCTCTGATAAAATAAGGGCCGATCAGCACTATTTTCAAACATTCGGTAAGCGTCGAAGCGCATTTCATTTGCTAACAAAGCGCGGAATAAGACAGTTGTGCTTGAAACAATACACAGGAGATGTAAGCAAAATAAATTGGGAAGCACGAAGTTTTTTTAAATATTTATTTCACTTCATTTGCTCCATGAGACCTTATCAATACAGGTGCAAGGATTTCTCATTAGTAACTCCGTCTTTCAAACGGTGGATCATTACTCCATTGATTAAATTCGTTCCCTGGGCGATACCAGCAAATATTATCACATTGGTCTCCAATGGTTTTGTATATGTTAGCTTATACCTCGCGTTGAATCCCGAATTATTCGGCAAAGCAAATCCATTACTAATTGCAGTCAGCTTGATCCTTTATCTTATTGGTGACCATCTTGACGGAATGCAAGCCAAGCGTACAGGCACGGGATCTGCGCTCGGCGAGTTTTGCGATCACTACCTGGATGCCTTTAACAACGGTGTGATCATGTTCACCATGATCACGGTCTTCGGAATCTCTCACAAAGCCGTAATCGCAGCCGTGATTATTATTTCGTACTGGGCACACATGGCCGTTTTCTATGAGCAATTCAAAACGGGCTGGCTGACGTTTGAACCGGTTGGATCACTAGAGGGAGTATTGCTTTCAGCGTTGCTTATCGCGTTTTCTTCCGTTCCAACTGTCAATTCAACTTTCAGTTATATTTTATTTGAAAACTATTCGTTTATTGAGACGCTGATAATACTGTCTTCTTTGGGCGGACTAATTACGTTCATAAAAACGTGGAAACGAACTCCGGATGTTACAGCCGACTTCTGGTTTTTTACCCTCCTCATGACAGTCGTTGGCATACTGGCGCTGCCATTTTTTACATCATTTCAATTGTTCGTATTACTGACGCTCTACGCGAGTTTATATATTGGAAAAGTCATGTATGGGCACCTGATCGACGGAGTGGAGCGCTCAACAGACTTTGTCAGCCCTGTCGGCCTCCTCCTTTTATTTGTTCCGGGGTTTACATACGGCGATTATCTATTTACAATGTTGACTGCCTATTTATCAGTAAGCATTTGCATATTGATCGTTAAGACTTTTTCTGTTTTGAAAGTGTATTGGGTCTGGTTAAACTTACGCACATAGAACATGAAGGATGTAAGACGCAAAATTTTACTCAACCCCGGACCCGCCACTACAACTGACACCGTAAAGGAAGCGATGGTTGTAGAAGATATCTGTCCTCGCGAAAAGGATTTTTGTAAACTGCTGGACACCGTCAAGGAAGATCTTGTAAAAGTTGTTCATGGTGGTGATGATTATGTTTGTGCTCTATTTACAGCTAGCGGTACCGGCGGACTTGAGGCGGCGATAACATCGGCAGTGCCCAGAGAAAAAAAAATCTTGATTGTTGACAATGGCGCTTATGGAGCCCGTATGGCAAATATCGCAGCGACATTTGAGATTGAAGTCGTTTTGTATAAACTGGCCTATGGTGACTACCCTGACGTTGATCACATCGAAAACCTATTGAGATCAAACGCCGGTGTGAGCCATATCGCGGTGGTTCACCACGAAACAACAACGGGAATGTTGAACCCTGTACAGTCAATTTGTGACGTTGCCCGAAAGTTCGACGTGGAAGTAATCGTAGATTGCATGAGTTCTTACGCAGGGATACCCATCGACATTAAACAATGGGGGGCCGGATATCTTATTTCGTCATCAAACAAGTGCATACAGGGAATGCCAGGAATGGTTTTCGTGATTTTTAAAAAAGCATTGTTACCGTCGCTGCGCGGTCAAAAGCGATCATTCTATTTTGATCTGTATAGCCAATATGTTGGCTTTGAAAAAACCGGTCAAATGCAATTCACACCACCTGTACAGGTAGCGTATGCGTTGCGACAAGCGCTTGACGAATATTTTGTTGAGGGAGAAATAAGGCGGTGGGATCGCTATCAGGAGAATTGGGTAACTCTTTGTCAGGGTCTTAAAAAACTGAGGTTTGAATTTTTGTTGCCGGAAAGGCATCAATCCAAAATACTTCTGGCTGTAATTGAACCCTCGGACCCAAGATACAACTTTGACACCATGCACGATTATTTATACCAGCGCGGCTATACGATTTATCCTGGCAAAGGCGCCAAGGCCGCAACCTTCAGGCTGTCGGTGCTGGGAGATCTTCATAAGCGTGATATTGAAAATTTCTTACAAGAGCTAAAGGACTATTTAGATTTTGGTCTTAACATCGAAGGAGGCAAAACAAGTAATGATTTATAGAATCGTATTTATTCTATTGATGGTGAGCACCTCCGCATGGGGCCAACAATTTGGATTATCTTTTTCCTATTTTATTCCAAAAAACGGTTATTTCTCTACACCTATCAGTCCTTTTTCGATACGGGGGATCGGCGTCGACGTCAATCGCTTTATAGCGCTTGAAACCGGGGCTTCCCTTTACAGGATGTCCGGATTAAATGTGAAAGATCTGCCCTTTGAAACGAAGGACGCGCTGGTGGGGCCAAATTTTACGATACTGGTGCCTGCCGAGATTGTCTTTCAACTAAAAGGGTCGACTCTAGAATTTGATGTGAAGGGAGGGGTATTCGGGTTCTACGGTTTTAGCCAAAAGATCAATTACGGCAACTTTGATCGCGCGATTCGAAATTATGAAAACTGGGAAGTAGCAAACAGCAATTTCACTTATGACAACAAGCCCGGCTGGGGATTTCTCTTCGGCACTGAACTCACAATCTATGTAACCCAGCAGCTAGGCATTTCGTTGGAATGTAATTACCTGATGGGTGATTCTGAATTTCCTTTGAAAGGGGATTATACAGGGGGAACGACCGCCCTTGAAACCAGGCAAGTTGAGTTCACAGACGCGAAGATCGACTTGACCGGACTTGAATTCTCAATCGGAGTTATTTTTGATACCGGACAAGGAAGTAGTCCTGCCAAGAGGAGGAAGCGAAGATAAACTTTTAATTTTAAGTCTTTCATCATAACCTGCTCATAAGAGCAGGTTATTTTCTTTATATAGGGCTCTAATTGAAGCGATCTGCCATTTATGATTGAACGAACCGCTGACAACAGAATTTTCCTTTTTGGAATGATTGTGAGCATGACATGTTGGGGCTTTAGCTGGACCGCTGGGAAAGTTCTCTCGGCCTATGGCGATGCGATTACCATTTCCTTTTACAGATTTGCGTTAACGTTTGTTTCCCTCATTTTTATTCTTCCGCCGCTAAAGGAGAAAATGCTGATAAGCAGAAAAGGTGTCGTTGATCTGCTAATTGCGTCTGTACTAATATCAGTTTATACATTTCTCTTTTTTAAAGGGGTCAGTGTAGGAAAGGCGGGAGCCGGTGGCGTGCTTGTAACTGTTTTAAATCCAATCATTACATATGCCATCGGTTTAGTTATCGCGCGAAGGAGGCCTACTCGTAACGAATCCGTGGGGCTGTTCCTTGGCCTGGCAGCCGGGATAATTCTTCTAAAATTAGTTTCAGACGCTGATGAAATCTTCAGGGCAGGTAATATTTATTTCCTGGTTGCTGCTGTTGCATGGTCAGTCTTGTCGCGCGTCACCTCAAGGGCAAACCGCTATGGCTCTTCCCTGTCGTTCAGCTTTCTGATGTATGGAATAAGCACGTGTATGATGTTTCCGTTTGCTGGGATTGATTCGACCGTCTCTACTTTTAAAAATGCGGACCTTAGATTCTGGGGCAATCTGTTTTTCAGTGCTACGATCACTACATCATTGGCGACTACGTTTTACTTCGTGGCTACTTCGAAGATTGGGTCGAGCAAGGCCAGCAGTTTTATTTTCCTCGTCCCGTTTTCTGCTGCGTTAGGATCGTGGATTTTTCTTGGTGAAAAGATCGAGGCGCATACAATCTTCGGTGGGTTGCTTGGAATTGCAGCAGTCTATATACTAAATAAGCGGCAGCGTTAAGGGCCCTCTAGTGGCGGCGGCTCCGCATAACCAACTGGCATCCTTTTCATCTCTTCGACATTCTTGCTGAACTTCCTAAATAAGAGCCTAGAGTCTTCCACAAATACTTTATAAGAGGCCCTGGATTCCGTGTCCTTAATAAAATTCAGGTGCGGTTGACCGTCGACCGGAAGGATGTAGTAGTCCTTGTGAGCGTCGACAGTTCGATATACCCAACTTAAGTAGTATCCTGCGCTGTCAATAGTCACCAGCGCGCTATCGGCAGCATAATTTATTTTTTTAAGTTCCAAGTAGGCCATCGCTCCCCCATCGGTATAACGCTTCCGTTGTCCTGAAACATAGTTCCCTAACGAATAGGCTACAAATTGATTTTTTTCCTTTCGCCACTCCATCGGTTGCAGAACATGCGGGTGCGCACCGATAACCAGCTGAGCACCGTTCTTGAAGCAAAACTCCGTGAGATCTTTTTGCCACTTTGAGGGAAGGCTCTGGTACTCGTCGCCCCAATGCGTAAATACTATGATAACATCCGGCTTTGCTTCTTTTGTCTTGAGAAGATCCTGACGCATCATCGCAGTATCAAGATGGTTGACAATATTGGGTTTGGTTACCGAGATTCCATTTGTTCCGTAGGTATAGTTGAGAACGGCCAGTCTGAATCCGTTCTTCTCCATGATCAGGGGAGTTTCGTTTAGTCTTGAGGCAGAATCGATGAAAGTGCCTGTATGAGCGATCTTAAAGCTATCCAGCATGGAAATAGTACGTTCCAAACCTTTCCGCCCTCTATCAACGCAGTGGTTATTTGCCGTCACCAATGCATCGAACCCAATGTCCTTCAATGTGATTGCAAGTTCATCCGGAGAACTGAATTGCGGATACCCTTTGAAGGGCGGCCCCGCCAGCGTGACCTCAAGATTTGCAATGGCAAGGTCAACGGAGTCAACATACGGCCTAACAAATTGAAAGCAGGAGGTATAGTCGTAAGCTTTTTTTTGTGGATCAAAGGCCGAAGCAATTTGTGAATCGTGCCCCATAACATCGCCAGCAAAGAGTAACGAGATTCGCGTAGTATCCTGTGCGAACGACTGTGTCAGCAGAAGGCAGAACGAAAATGCCGTAAAGAATCTCATACGTTAACCGGTGACTTCAACAATTTTGTCTTCGACGATCACAAATATTTTGTCTTCCTTTCTAGGCCGTATTGTTGCCAGCCCCGTGAACATTCCAAAAGCTGGCAGCAGGCCTGCACATTCACCAAAATAGAAGCAAGGCAAGGTAAGCGATTGTTTTCCTTTTCCTCGGAGATTTACGCCAGGATGTACATGTCCGGCGATATTATAACACTGTTGCGCCATTTCCGACATTGGGTGGTGTGTAAAGATAAAGGGATCAAGGCGCAGGATGTCGTGAAGGAGAATTCCCTTGCGGTTATATTGTATCTTGCTCATGATGTCGTGATTTCCCAATACAAGTTCAAATGAAATGTATTTGAAGTTCCTGACTACTTCACCAAATACCTCCCATTCGGGATTATAATGGCTATGGAATAAATCGCCCAAACAAATGACTCTGTCAGGTTTTGTTAAGTACAACAAGTCAATCAAGATTTCAAGATTTCTGTCATTTGCCTTTGTAGGCACTGCTATACCCGACTTCCGGAAGTGATTTATTTTTCCGAGATGAAGGTCAGAAATGAAAAGCACGTTGTGCTTTCTCCATCGAACAGCCTTTTGAGGCCATAATTCCAATGTTTCGTTGAATACATTAATTTCCTTCGCCATTTCTATTTAAAGACTACAATAATAGTTAGTCTTATCAATTAATTGATAATCAAATCGATACAATCGTTAATTTCGATATTTGTTAAAAAAGTTAATAATAGGTTAACATTGAGAACAGGTTTTCCGGCTAGATTGCACACCGAATAGTTTATTTATGTTCGAACTGGACTTTGCCTACTCGGCTCTTCTTGTTATTTGTCTTATCGCCGCCTGCTCCTTTGAATTTGTAAATGGATTTCACGACACAGCTAACGCAGTAGCCACTGTAATCTACACACATTCACTCAAGCCGTGGGTGGCAGTTATCTGGTCGGGCATATGGAATTTTTTGGGCGTTTTTGCGGGGGGTATTTCAGTGGCAGTTGGGATTATCAACCTTCTTCCGGTCGAAACGCTCGTAGATCAAAATATTGCGCATAGTCTATCGATGGTCGTTGCCTTGCTGCTGACCGCGATCTTCTGGAACTTGTTGACTTGGTACCTCGGTATTCCCTGCTCGAGCTCGCATACGTTAATTGGATCCATTTTAGGCGTTGGTTTGGCCTACTCACTGTTGCCGGAAGCTGCCGGTGATGCTGTGAATTGGGGAAAGGCTCAGGAAATAGGACTATCTCTATTGATATCACCTCTCTTTGGATTTTCAGTCACCATTGTCTTGATGTATATCATACGATCAGCCACAAAGAAAACTTTTTATGGCGAGAGTTTATTTAAGGAACCAAAAAAAGATAAGCCGCCCCCGACATGGATACGCGGCATACTTATTCTAACCTGCACACTGGTGAGCTTTTTCCATGGCTCGAACGATGGGCAAAAGGGCGTGGG
>JAICGJ010000005.1 GCA_025923195.1 Chryseolinea sp. | reverse complement strand
GCTAAAATCTCTTTATAGAAATTCGGTTCCACTCATTTACACTGAGGAACTCAGGACGCTCTTAAAGAAAAAAGAACGAATCATTTTATTCGATACTCGAGCACAGGAAGAATACAATGTCAGTCATATTCAACACGCCCACCTCATTGACTACAAGAAATTCAAGAGCCAATGGATCGACAGTATTAAAAGAGATACCCCTATCGTTGTGTATTGCACGGTTGGCTATCGAAGTGAAAGAATCGGGGAGCAGCTTATTAACCTGGGCTTTACCAATGTCCGAAATCTATATGGTGGAATTTTCGACTGGGTTAACAAAGGGAATGGCGTAGTAGATCTATCGGGAAATCCAACCGAACAAGTTCATACGTATAATAAGCATTGGTCTCAATGGCTGTCAAAGGGGGTAATCGTCTATTAAGATGTCAAAAAGGAAATCAAAACCACAATCACTCCTCATTATTTTTTACAGGAATCCAGAACTCGGAAAAGTGAAAACGCGACTTGCTGCTACCATCGGTGACGCGAAGGCGTACTCGATCTATCTTTTGTTATCCGAACACACTAGAGATGTTGTTGAAAAGCTACCGTTTCACAAAATTCTTTACTATTCAGATTTCGTGGATACAGATGACACTTGGTCATCAGCAGTCCACGAGAAGTTAATTCAATCCGGTGATAACTTGGGTGAAAAAATGGAAACAGCTTTTAGGACAGGCTTCAATTGCGGATACAAGTCCATTTGTATTATTGGAACTGATTGTCTTGATTTAAGTGCCCGGATAATAAAAGAGGCATTTCGCAGGCTATTAACACATGACGTAGTAATCGGTCCGGCCGTTGATGGAGGATATTATTTGCTGGGCATGAATTATCTCCATCCGGCCGTTTTTAAAAATAAGAATTGGGGCACAAACAGCGTCTTGTCAGAAACACTTGACGACCTCAAACTGTCGGGACTTTCGTTCTGGCAACTTGAAACGCTCAACGACATTGATCGCGCTGAAGATCTTCCGCCAAATTTCAAATGATACCCAGCTATTGACCGCCTACTAAAATAGGAATTAACGCGGAATCCGGCTTCATTTTCTCATCTACGATGCCAAATGATCCAGCCTTATAGTTCCAGTTCGCGTACGCGACTTTGTGCTTTTCAAAAATTGTAACTATGTCGCTATACCATGCGAGCTTCGCTTTCAGCGGCGATTTATAAATGACGCCGAATTCACCGCAGTAAAGTGGCAATTTCAAACTATCTGCGATTCTAAGTGGTTTTTCCATCATTTTCTCCAAGGAATCCAAATTGTAAGAACGCCTTTCTTCCTCAGACTGACCATTGATAACGATCTGTCCAGGATAATTTACCTCGCCCTGAAAATCCTTCAGCCGCGTCCAGGAAGCCTGGAAATGCGTAAGGTGAAATGGTTCATAAAAATGGAAGCTCAGAATAATTCTACGATCATTAGGAGGTATTCTGAGTTCGTCGAATGTGTTGACCGATTGCCACCGGTTGGAGCCAATCACAAGAAAGCGTTCTGGTTCCCAGGTGCGAATTGAATCGGATACCCGCAACAATAATTGATTCCACTGTTCCGCTTCGTCAGCTACAGGTTCGTTCATAAACTCATACGCAACCATTGAATTGGGCCAGTGACCTATGGCCTTGGACAAGTCTTTCCAAAGTCGGATCAGCTTGTCTTGTTCCCCGGGATCATTCCAAAGTCTCTTCTCCTGCTCGTTGAAATGGTGCGAACGCAGTATATGCAGATCAAGGATTACGCGAAGTCCCGATTCTTCGCACCACTTCATACATTCTTGCAATAACTTAAATGCATCTTCATACCTGGTCTCATCTTCCTGCCACATTTGTTCTTCATCAATAGGCAGGCGGATATGGTCGAACCCCGCGGAGTCTATCAACTGGATGTCTTTCTTAGTAAAAAACGCGGCGCGCTCCTCGCCTCTGCGATCGCTTTGACTCAACCAATGCGCGATGTTGGTTCCTCGATGTATCGAAAACGTCGGGTCAGCATTTGGAATTGCGTCCCTCTTGTTTTCACATGCGACGAAGAGGACAGTTGTTATGAGGAATGTTGTTCCTGTGAGAATTGTAGTTAAAGATCGCATAGACGTTGTACGTGTCAAATTTCGGCACTTAACAATCAAAAACGAAACACCGTCCATCCATTTTTTTGTTTTAACCGAAAACAAAAATTCAATCCCCGATTGGGAGCAGATCGTCACCCAACCCGTGGATTTTTCACATGCAAGGGCAATATTTTGTGTTGGCACGATAATGATTGCTCCTTGCGATAAATCAATCAGGTATGAGGAGGTTGCAAAGCAATATTGAAAAGTTGAGAAACAGGCTTGTGAGTTGCGTTGGTTCGGATGCACCATTTTGCATCAAAAAGAAAAACGACGAAATATTGGTGACATATATCAGAGGATTTGCAGATCCTGACTGTAACATCGTTTTGATTTCTGAAAAATCACATAGTCTCGGAATGAATATAATTGAAATAAAGCATATCGAGGAAATACAGCCCTGGATTCAGTCTGCCGCTTAAATCTCATCGACTACGCTGTGGTGAAGGATCGCACTTTTATTGATTGTGTTGTTACCTGCCAAATCAATTCAGAACGATTGACCTACACTGAGATTTGGTCGCGTTTTCGGTTGGTATTATTCTCTTTTGCAAACCACTCACCCGATCTCACCGAAGGTTGTTCAAATCCCGGATTAGTATCTGTTTCCGGTTGAAGTTTATTAAATTCTGTTCCTTCATGTCGTTCAGAATTGTCGTTACGGTCTGACGGGAGGTACCTGTAAGAGAAGCTATATCCTTGTGCGTCAAACTTGTCTGTATCAGCGTTTCAAACCCCACTTTTTTCCCTTTCCATTCTGCGGCATCTTTCAGAAATTCAATAATCCTCGTTCGCGCATCTTTAAATACCAGCAGTTCAAGCTTGCGCTCTAATTTCATGATGCGCAAGCCAATTAATTTGAGTATTTTAAAACTGAGCTCCTTATTTTCATACATGAGCTCTTTCAATTCTTCAATGGTGAGGGGACAGATCATCGTTTCCTCCATTGCCTGCGCAAAATCCTTCCGCTTTTCTTCGCCAGCCATCGCCAACTCTCCGAACAGTTCACCAGTCGATAATATAGCGGATAAAACCTCTTCACCACCCTCGAGGTAGTGGCCGATCTTCACCTTACCTCTAACCACCATATAAATGTGAGTGGCGGAGTCGTCAGGCATATAAATAAATTGATTGCGTTTGAAATTAATGAATTCATGTTTTTCGCCCATCTTTTTTACCTTATGTGGGCAAAGAATATTGTAGAGATTAACACATTCGAAATACCACAAGGCCGCAGTGTTTGGCATGAATTCAAATTTGATATGATCTTGTTGACTTTTTTCTATCCTATCACCCTTCGGTAATAACTTTTTTGATTTCTTTGAATAACAATTGGTGGCTCACTTTTTAAGTTACCAATAAAAATACAAAAACTGCATGCCAGATTTCAAGCTCACTCAGATTTGGATTTACCCCATCAAGTCCCTCGGAGGAATCAGCCTGTCTACCGCCAAGGTGATGGGAAAAGGTCTCCAGTATGACCGTCGTTGGATGCTCGTCGACGAAACGGGTAATTCAATGACGCAAAGGGTCTATCCAAAAATGGCGTTGTTCAAGTTATCTCTTACTGGTAAGCAGCTAATAGTTAGATACAACCAAAGTGAAATAATCGTTCATATTGACAAGCAACATTTGTCAAATCCACTGCACGTAAAAATTTGGGATGACAATGTTATAGCATATGAGGTTGGTTTAGAGTACAGCCAATGGTTTTCAGAGAAACTTGGCATTTCCTGCAAGCTTGTTTTCTTCCCTGAAGAAAATTCCAGGCCGGTAAATCCTAAGTACAACGTCAATGCGGAAAATGTCAGTCTAGCTGATGCGTATCCCTTTTTAATCATTGGCCAAAGTTCACTAGATGACTTAAATACAAGGCTAAAAGAGCCTGTACCCATCAACCGATTCAGACCCAATTTTGTGTTTGAAGGCGGGCAACCCTACGAAGAGGACATGTGGCGAAATTTTTCTATTGGTAAGACGTGGTTTGTTGGTGTGAAGCTTTGCGACCGTTGCGTGCTTACAACGGTGGATCAGGATACGGGTGAAAAAGGCGTTGAACCCTTAAAGACGTTGTCTTCTTATCGGAAGTGGGACAACAAGGTTTACTTCGGCAAAAACCTTGTTACATTGCAGGATGGCACCCTCAATGTTGGAGACATAATAATACCGGAATAAATACGGCAAAACTGTTGCCTGTGCTAGGCTTAGTACAGACTTTTACAACATGGCCTTTCTTTATCTTAAAGCAATACATATTATTTTTATTGTTACTTGGTTTGCGGGGTTGTTTTATATGCCAAGATTGTTAGTTTATATGATTGAGGCGCATCAAAGGCCTGAGCCAGAAAGGTCGATTTTGCTGCGTCAGCTTAAAACGATGGCATCTCGTCTGTGGTTCGGCATTACGTGGCCATCTGGTATTATAACATTAATCGTTGGTGTCATCATGCTCGTAAACGAACCTCACTGGTTGGAGCACGGTTTCATGCACATCAAACTGGCGCTTGTGTTCTTTTTGTATTTATATCACGCATCACTGCATTACTTGTTTCGCCAACTGAACAGGGAAATTGTGAAATTTTCCTCCACTCAGATGCGTTTGTGGAATGAGGTTTCCACACTTTTTCTAATCAGTATTGTTTTTCTAATAGTATTAAAAAATGCTTTAAGCGTTGTGTGGGGGATTGCCGGGTTACTTATTGTGACACTTCTAATCGTTATAGGCATCCGGGTTTATAAAAAATATAGAAATGAAAAGTAAAATAATACTGCCGCCGGCCAAATACACAATTTCCTTCCTCTGCTTTCTGATTTTTGCTTGTTCTATTTCGGGATGCAGCAGGAAAGAAAAACCGTTGCCGATTTTTGGCGAGCGTGAAGTAAGTGGCAATGATACGATTTACCACACTATTGCCAACTTCAAATTTGTTGACCAGGACAGCTCGGAGGTAACCAACGACACCTTTAAAGATAAAATTTATGTAGCCGACTTTTTCTTCACCTCATGTCGTACAATTTGTCCCGTTATGAAGACTCAAATGCTAAGAGTCTATGATTCTATTGAAAATGATCCAGATGTGCTGCTGTTGTCGCACACGATCGATCCCGAATTCGACACGGTAGGGCTATTGAACGACTATGCTAACAGGCTTGGAGTCAACAGCAAGAAATGGCATTTTGTTACTGGCAGTAAGGAGGAGATATACAAAATTGCCCAGACGAGCTATTTTGCCACGGCCATGGAAGATAAATCGGAGCCGGATGGCTTTATTCATAGCGGTGCTTTCTTGTTGATAGACAAAGAAAAGAGGATCCGTGGTAAATATGACGGTACAAAGGAGGAGGACGTGAACCGCCTTTTGGAGGATATTGAGAAACTTAAGAAGGAAGATGACCACGGTTGAATCAAAGCCGGGGCGAGCCCGACTTCTGATCATGGCATGCTTGTTCGTTGTAACCATTTGTTCTTTTGTTTCCTGTAATTCAAGGTCATCCAACAATACGTCGCCAAAATTTCAGCAATATTATGTACAGGGTGAACAACTGTATCTGCAGTACTGCAGCAACTGTCATCAAAAAGACGGGTCTGGACTAGGTTTGCTCTATCCTCCCTTGGACACTTCTGATTTTATGCAACGTCATTTGGAGGATGTTGTTTGTTTGATAAGGAATGGTAAGCAGGGTTCGTTGGTAGTGAATGGTAGGGAATATAATCAAGCAATGCCGGCCCTTGGTATAAGCGATTTGGAAATCGCGGAGATCGCTACCTATATCTATAATACCTGGAGTCATCAGGAAGGATTATTGGATGTCAAATTCGTCTCCGAAGTACTCACGTCGTGTGACAGTTTGGCCATGAAGTAGGTATGCTGCTTACATGTATTTCATTTTTATACCAATACCCAGGTCTTTTAACCCGGGAGTTAGATCGATAAGAGCCCGCTCAAATGAAGGCGGACCCATAGCCCCTATGACATTGTTCGAAAAGCCAAATCCTTCTTTGGGTATACCTAATTTATTTCTATCCATATCCTTGTTGTTATTGTAATCGTGCAGCACACTCACCGCGTACTTGCCGGGCTTCAAATTCTCGAATGTCACGGTGATTGAGTCGCCGGATGGTTTGGCCATTTTCCCTTCAATTGGTTTCTTCATGAAGTCTTCGTCGCTGTCAAAAATCCCGACGATAATATCGCCCTTATTGCCTTTAATGTTAGTAACAGTCACCTGAAGGTTGGTCTGACACATTGCACTTGCTGACAGTCCAATTATAGCGCACAACATTATTAGTTTCATCATTTACGGCTTTGCAGTTTGTCCTTCCACATATATTTTCATCCAAACAATTTTGGATCCGCTTAAATTGACAAAAAAATTATGCCAAGTCAAAACCTGTTTTAGTCATATTTTAAGCGACGTTCATCCGATATTTCCACATTAAACTGATGTTCAGTTGCCCTTTTATTGAACGGGTTACAGCTTAAATTCGTAACTTTCCATATCATCAACCCAACAAAAAATGGCTTCCATAAAGTTAAAAATCAACGACAAGAGTTATAACGTCGATGTTGATCCAAAGATGCCCCTTCTGTGGGCCATCCGCGACGTAGTAGGTCTGACAGGTACCAAGTATGGTTGCGGAATTGCCCAATGTGGAGCGTGTACGGTGCACCTGGAAGGGTCGCCGGTTCGATCTTGTTCCATTCCTGTAACGGCAGCAAATAATAAGAATATCACCACCATTGAAGGGTTGTCCACTGACAATTCTCATCCTGTGCAACAGGCATGGATCCAGGAACAGGTCCCCCAGTGTGGATATTGTCAGTCGGGTCAGATAATGGCAGCAACGGCCTTATTAAAGAAAAATCCCAATCCCACAGACAAAGATATTGATGCAGCTATGCAAGGACATATTTGCCGATGTGGAACATATCCACGCATACGTAAGGCGATAAAAACAGCTTCTCAACTCATGAGTCAAAAGGCAAGCGCGAAATAAACCATCAATTATTTTATCCTCATGGAAACAAGAAATACAATATCAAGAAGGAATTTTATAAAGCTCTCCAGCATGACAGGGGCCGCCCTCACGCTTGGCCTACATGGTGTGAATGGAGAGGAAATGAAGATTTTGAAAGGTGACACGGCAGCGGACCTAGGGGTAGAGTTGAATGCGTGGATTTCCATTGATACTACGGGCAAGGTTACGATCATGAATCATCGTGCTGAGATGGGCCAGGGGGCTTATCAAACGGTCCCGCAGATGATAGCAGAAGAACTCGAGGTGGACTTGGATAAAGTAGATATTGTCTTTGGCATTGGCAATGAGAAGAAATACGGAAATCAGATAACTGGTGGAAGCTCAACAGTTCGTTCCGCCTATAAACATTTGCTTCGCATGGGTGCCTCCGCACGTGAAATGCTGATCGAAGCTGCTGCAAAAAAATGGAACGTAGCCCGTGAATCATGCTACGCGGAAAATGGAAACGTCATACACAAATCATCAAATAAGAAATTTCATTACGGGGAATTGGTGGAGGCTGCATCCAAGCTTCAACCGCCGGCAGACATCGTCCTGAAAAAAACCGAAGACTATAAAATTCTGCGTAAACCAGTGCCGAGGCAGGATACTCCGCTTAAAACCAATGGATCAGCGATTTTTGGGCTCGATAAAAAACTTCCTGGCATGTTGTATGCTGTGATTGAACGCAACCCCAGGTTTATTGGTAAAGTAAAAAGTTTTGATGATACAGCGACAAGGAAAATGCCTGGTGTCAAACATGTATTTACAGTGAAAGTAAATGTATTTTCGTCTACTCGCGAAGGCGTTGCCGTTGTGGCAGATAGCTATTGGAACGCATTGCAGGGCAGAAAAACCCTTAAGGTGGAGTGGGACGATACAGGATTTGAACATCACAGCACGGAGCAGCTGTACGCCGCGATGAATGAGTCGCTGAAAAGTAAGGAGGGGATTTCATACCGCACGAAGGGAAACGTAACTGCCGCACTTTCAAAGGCAACAAAAAAAGTTGAAGCGGTGTATGAGACACCCTATGAGTCGCACAGCTGTATGGAACCGCTCAATTGCGTTGCGGACGTGAAGGCGGATTCCGCTGAAATCTGGGGACCGATCCAGGCACCAGGCTGGATACAGGATGACCTGGAGAAAGTTCTGGGCATACCTAAGGATAAAATAATAGTAAACATGACTTTCCTTGGCGGTGGCTTTGGGAGAAAGGCGTTTTTCGACTACACCCAGGAAGCAGCATTCATTTCTAAAGAGATCAAAGGGCCTGTGCAGGTAATATGGACAAGAGAAGACGACACATTGCTCGGGCCATTCAGACCTGGAATGGTATATAAGTGCTCCGGCGGACTGAATGAAGGTGGCAGGATTTCAGGCTATAAATTTACGATGGCCGGACAGAACATGGACCACCAATGGCCTGGCGCCTCCAAGGATTCTTATAACGGCAGTACTACCGAAGGATTCCTTGAATCGTATTTTGATAGTATTCCACATTTCAGTTTTTCTGACTTGCCGCTTGACTCTCCGATCCCGGTGATGTGGTGGCGCTCGGTTTACTCCTCCACCAACGGTTTTGCCTATGAAAGCTTTATGGATGAATTAGCTGCCGCAGCTGGAAAAGACCCGCTCGAATTCAGAAGACAGCATCTCGGCGAGGAACGTTATCACTTGTTGATTAATAAGCTCGAGGAAGTTAGTGGATGGAAAAACAGGAAAAAAAATGAAGGCTTGCCCGCCGAAGCTTCAACGAAGGAGGGCGTGCCCACCGAAGCTTCAGCGAAGGTTGGCGTGCCCGCCGAAGCTTCAGCGAAGGTGGGGTATGGTGTTGCCATTACTGAATGCTTCTCCAGTATTGTGGGCGAAGTGGTAAAAGTCTCTAAGAAACCCGACGGAAAAGTGAAGATCGACAAGGTCTGGGCGGTGATGGATTGCGGTTGGTACGTGAATCCTGACATCATTAAGGCGCAAGTTGAAGGAAGCATAATCATGGCCCTGGGTGCCGCCACCAAACACGCAACGCACTTCAAGGATGGCAAGGCTGTCGAGAAGAATTTTGATACGTACAAAATGATACGAATAAATGAGACCCCTGAGATCGAGGTTCACGTCATGGATAATGATGAAAAGGCTGGAGGTGTAGGCGAGCCGGGATTGCCGCCGTTTACTCCTGCTTTGACCAACGCAATTTTTGATTTAACCGGTAAACGGATTAGAACATTACCTTTTAACTTGGAAGAAGTTTAAATCACGATAAAAAAACAATTTATTCACGAAAACGCTAGCTATGCGGGAAATAACAATTGTGTCGACGTTTTTAATAGTAGTAATTTCATTAATGTCTTTTGAGACCAACCAAAAATTTGACCTGAAAGCTAGCATAGAACGAGGCAAGGAAGTCTATGGCATTCACTGTATCACCTGTCACATGGAAAAGGGGGAAGGACTTGAAGGTGTATTTCCACCGGTTGCCAAATCTGATTACATGATGGCCGACAAGAATCGCTCTATCAAAGAGATTCTAGAAGGCGCAAGGGGGGAGATGAAAGTGAACGGAGTCGTGTACAATGGGGAAATGCCGGCCATTGACCTGACTGATGAGCAAGTCAGCGATGTACTTAATTACGTCAGGAATTCCTGGGGAAATAAAGGTGCAGCGGTTACGCCAGCTGAAGTAAAGGCGCAAAGGAAGTAGTGTAATAAGGCTAACGTTTATGAAGGATTTCAAGACGATCGTGACCGAATTCAAGAAAGTTGACTTCACAACACGAAAAGCGGCGTTAGCAACCGTCGTAAAAGTTCGCGGTTCGTCGTATAGAAGTCCGGGAGCTCGCATGCTTATTACCGACGATGGTAAATGGGTGGGCTCTATAAGCGGTGGGTGCCTGGAGGGCGATGCCCTTCGCAAGGCCCGTCAAGTTATGGCTAACCTGCAACCTATGACTGTTACCTACGACACCCGCGAAGAGAGTAATCAAAATCTGGGGATAGGCCTGGGATGTAATGGGGTTATAGATGTATTGATTGAGCCCATAGACCTCTCCCAGGCAAATAACCCCATCAATATATTTGACAGCTTCGTCAACACGTCCGAACCGTTGACCATGGCGACAATATTTAACGCGTCTTCAGGCGTAGGCGAAAAAATTATTCTATACGCAACCGGCGAAAGCAATAATTTTTTCACGCGCAAGGAATTGAGCTCAAGGGTAACGGAAGATTTAAAGCAACTTTTCAAATCCAAGAAATCGGAAGTGAAGTCTTTCCAAGCCGAGGGGGATGACGTCGAAGTATTCATGGAACTCATACAGCCAGGTATATCTCTTATTATCTTTGGAGGTGGTTTTGATGCCAGGCCCGTAAGCAGTTTGGCAAAATCTCTGGGCTGGGACGTTCGTGTTACTGACGAATGCGTCGCGCACATCGCGCCTCTATTTTTCCCCACCGCCGATAAACTATCTCTGTGTCAACGGGAATTCATAGATAGAGATTTTGACATTACCCCATTCACGGCCTGCGTTCTAATGTCACATAATTATGAATATGATAGGGATGTTTTGAAAAAACTGATTAAGACCGATACACCCTATATCGGAATTCTTGGTCCTCGGAAACGCTTTGACAAGATGCAGGAGGAATTTCAAGCACAGGAAATTGTGCTGAGCGAGGAGGATATTCACCGCATCCACTCACCCATCGGCCTGGATATCGGCGCGGAAACACCGGATGAAATTGCCGTCGCGATTGTGTCGGAAATACAAGGTAAGTTTGCCAGTCGATCGGGCGGATTTCTCAAATACCGTGAGGCGCCCATTCATCAGCGGGACTCAAAGAGTGATCAGGTTTTTAAACAAGTTTACCTGACGGATTCGTTTCAAAAGAACTCAGTATCGGGCAGCCGGTAGTCGTTGTCCGTTATCAGTTTTAATAGTTATCCGTTAATAGTTATCCGTTAATAGTTATCCGTTAATAGTTATCCGTTAATAGTTATCCGTTAATAGTCATTAGTTAATAGTTATTAGTTAATAGTGGGAGTGGGTGTGGGTGTGATGTGCGCTTATTATGATGCGTGCTATTTTTCAGTTGTCGATCCTGGCCCACGACGTTTAGCAAAGAAAGTTTATGATTGCCCCGCTGATACTATCATGAGAAGACGTGGTGCGCATGGTCTTCTTATCGTGTCGCTATTATTTTTCATTAACTTTTTTCATGGGTTAGGACTACGCACGAAGATCAAGGAACCACACCCTCGCCCCAACCCACTATTAACTAATAACTATTAACGGATAACTATTAACTTTCCATCATTTGTATTCTTGAATAGAAATTCAGAGTTTCATTGCTCAAACAATTTTTTAATGAAGCTCTTTTCATATTGCCTTGCCGTAGTACCACTGCTTTTCCTCGCGTGCAATACTACAAGCACCGAATCCAAAACTGAAGAATTGTCGACTTGGAGGGTGAAAGGTGGTAATCCTAAGGGCACACAATACTCTTCTTTAGATCAGATCACGAAAGAAAATGTTAGTAGACTCACACTGGCTTGGGAATATAAATCCGGAGAGGCGGATACTGCTGACAACCGGTCTCAGATACAATGCAATCCCATAATCGTAAATGACGTTTTGTACGCAACATCTCCGACGCTGAAGGCTTTTGCCCTGGATGCTGCAACAGGTAAACAGCTATGGCGATTCGACAGCACAAAAGAAGCCGGTGGAGGCTTGGGAGTGAACCGCGGGGTTACCTATTGGGAAGAAGGCGAGGACAAAAGAATTTTATACTCACTCGGTCAATGGTTGTATGCGTTGGACGCTCGCACGGGAAAGAAAATTGAAAGTTTCGGCACCTCGGGGAGGGTCAGCTTAAAAGAAGGGCTGGGTCAAGGCTCTGCCAACCTGATGGTGGGATCCAATACCCCCGGAGTGATTTATAAGAATCTAATCATTATGGGCTCGCGCGTGAATGAGGGCCCGATCGCTGCGCCTGGATATCTTCGTGCTTTCGATGCTAGAACCGGAAAGCTCGTTTGGGTATTCCGGACAATACCACATCCAGGTGAACCTGGCTATGAAACCTGGCCCGAGGATGCGTGGAAACGAATAGGAGGCGCCAATGCCTGGAGCGGGCTCTCTGTTGATCTCGAACGCGGGTTGGTATTTGCCGGGACCGGCTCTGCTTCGTTTGACTTCTGGGGTGGAAACAGGAAGGGGCAGAATCTATATGCAAATTGCATTCTGGCTTTGAACGCTGAGACCGGAGAACGCAAGTGGCACTATCAAACCGTCCACCATGACCTTTGGGATCGTGATCTCCCTGCCTCACCTATCCTGGTTACGGTTACTCATAACGGGAAATCGATCGATGCCGTTGCCCAAACGACAAAGTCAGGGCATGTTTACGTATTGAATCGTGAAACAGGAGAGCTGCTGTTCCCGGTCGAAGAAGTAGACGTTCCCAAGTCCGATCTTGAAGGTGAGGAAACCTGGCCAACCCAACCCCTACCGCTTAAGCCTCCGCCGTTTGCGCGCCAGGTTTTTACAAAGGACATGATCAATAAGATCACTCCGGAAATCGAGGCCTTTGTAACAGAAAAGTTTTCAAAAGTAAGATCAGGCGGACAGTTTGTTCCTCCCAGCAAAGAGGGAACTATTGTTTTTCCCGGTTTTGATGGAGGTGCAGAATGGGGTGGCGCTTCATTTGATCCATCCGGAATACTCTACGTAAACGCTAACGAAATGCCATGGATACTTACAATGGTTGACGTAAGAATGAAAGCGGATGCGTGGGTCGGTATTTCCCTCTACCGGACAAATTGCGCTACCTGTCATGGGATTGACCGTGGAGGCGACGGACATGTATACCCTGCGTTAAGAAACCTTCAAAGCAAGTTCAATAAGGAAAGCATGAAAAAATTCATGCTGACGGGTAAAGGCGCGATGCCTGCATTTTCCCATCTGAGTGACAAAGATCGCGATGCCATCGCGCGTTATGTACTCGATCTGCAAGAGAGAACGGCTGAAGAACAACAAGGAATATTTGAAAGACATCCGGATGTGATCTTTTCAAATACGGGATACACCCGCTTTCTAACGCCTGAAGGATACCCCGCAGTAGAACCACCTTGGGGAACGTTAAACGCCATCGACCTGAATAACGGAGAAATCAAATGGCAGGTCCCGCTTGGTGAGTTTAAGGAATTGAAAGACAAGGGCATTCCGCCCACCGGCACGGAGAATTATGGCGGACCTGTCGCAACAGATGGCGGTTTAGTTTTTATTGCTGCGAGTCGTGACGAAAAGTTCAGGGCGTTTGACAAGGACACCGGGAAGATTTTATGGGAGTACGAATTGCCGGCTGCCGGCTATGCCACGCCTGCGGTATACGAAGTTGATGGAAAGCAATTTGTCGTCATTGCGTGTGGTGGTGGGAAGTCTGGAACTAAGTCAGGGGACAGCTACTTGGCGTTTGCATTACCCTAACACAAATGAATATTGGAACCATTGTACTAGCCGCTGGCTCATCCAGTCGAATGGGCCGTTCAAAACAACTTTTAGAAATAGATGGTGAACCACTGTTATGCCGCTGCGTGAAGATTGCATTGGCCGCCACGCCTGAAAATGTCGTCGTCATCTTAGGCGCCAATGAAAAGCCGCATCGTGAAGTAATCAGCCAGCTTCCAGTTGACATCATCAACAATCATTATTGGAAAACGGGAATGGGTAGTTCCATCAAGACAGGATTGAATTACTTAATTCAAAGCGGCGTGGAGTTAGATGCTGTACTGATTTTGGTATGCGATCAACCAGCACTTACCGTAGAACACATTCAAAAAATGACCAAAAAATTCCAGGAAAAAGAAAAAGCCATCGTTGCGTCTCGTTATGCAAATTCCAACGGTGTGCCCGTCTTGTTTGCTAGGTCATTTTTTTCAAATCTCCTGTTGCTAAGCGATGATCAGGGCGCAAAAAAAATTGTTCAACAGTTCCCTGATCAGGTTGCCGCTATTGATTTTCCAAAAGGCGCAGTTGATTTAGACACGGAAGAGGATTATCAAAACTATGTAAACAAAAAAGCCACTCAAAAATGAATGGCTTTAAGTTCTTTGAATCGTAGAAGAGTTAGACTTTGATCTCTACATCAACACCGCTTGGTAATTCGAGTTTCATCAGCGCATCGACAGTTTTCGCACTGTTAGAATAAATATCCACTAGCCGTTTATAAGTACATAGCTGGAACTGCTCACGCGCTTTTTTATTTACGTGGGGTGAGCGAAGTACCGTAAATTTTTCTTTTTCAGTGGGAAGTGGAATAGGACCGCTCACTACAGCACCTGTTGCTTTTACCGCTCTAACGATTTTCTCAGATGATTTATCAACTAAGTTGTGATCGTAGGATTTTAGTTTTATTCTAATCTTTTGGTTCATAATATCTGTTTAAGGAAATCGCCTAAATCCTTCTAATTCATTACTACTTCGATACTGTTGCTCCTTTTACCTCTTCAATTACTTTTTCTGCCAGATTCTTAGGAACTGGAGAATAGTGAGAAAAAGTCAACGATGCGGACGCACGCCCTGAGGTGATCGTTCGCAGGTCTGTGACATAGCCGAACAGTTCAGACAGGGGAACATCAGCTTTAATAACCTGTGCGCCGGACCGTGTATCCATCCCCTTCATAAGACCTCTTCTTCTGTTTAAATCACCGGTTACGGATCCTGTAAATTCATCAGGCGATAGTACTTCAACGCTCATAATAGGTTCGAGTAATTGAGGAGCGCACTTGCGTGCTGCTTCTCTGAAGCCTACACGAGCCGCCAATTCAAAGGACAAAGAGTCAGAGTCAACATCATGGTAAGACCCATGAAACAATCTAACCTTCATCGAATCAACAGGGTATCCTGCCAAAGGGCCATTAACCATTGACTGTTCAAATCCTTTTTGAATTGCAGGTATAAATTCACGAGGAATCACACCACCTACAATGTCGTTGACAAACTCAAGACCATCCTTTCCGTCATCACGTGGTCCGATCTCAAAAACAATATCAGCAAATTTACCACGTCCGCCAGTCTGCTTCTTGTATACTTCCTTATGCTCTATTGATTTTGTAAGAGTTTCTTTGTAAGCCACCTGAGGGGCGCCCTGGTTGATCTCAACCTTGAATTCACGTTTTAACCTGTCAATGATAATTTCCAAATGCAATTCTCCCATTCCGCGTAGAATTGTTTGACCAGTTTCACGATCAGTATTTACGCGAAGCGTGGGATCTTCTTCCACCAACTTTGAGATAGCCATTCCCAACTTATCAACATCCGCCTGCTTTTTCGGTTCGATAGCGTATCCGATAACTGGCTCAGGGAACACCATAGATTCAAGTACAACTTTGTGTTTTTCATCACAAAGTGTATCACCAGTCTTAATGTCTTTGAACCCTACAACAGCACCGATATCTCCCGCAGAAAGTCTTTCAATCTGATTCTGCTTATTAGCATGCATCTGGAAAACGCGAGAGATCCGTTCTTTCTGTTCAGAACGTGAATTGTATACATACGAACCAGATTCCAGCACACCTGAATACGCGCGGATAAAGCAAAGCCGCCCTACGAATGGATCAGTGGCAATCTTGAATGCCAATGCTACAAAAGGAGCTTTTTCGTCCGGCTTTATTGGTACTTCAGCATTAGTATCGGGGTCCGTGCCAACGATAGTATCCTTATCGATAGGTGATGGCAAAAGTTCCATCACGTAATCGAGCATCGTTTGAACGCCTTTATTCTTGAACGAAGATCCGCACACCATGGGAACAATAGCCATGCTAATGGTTGCAGCGCGCAACGCTTTTAAAATTTCTACCTCAGATATTGAATTAGGATCATCAAAATACTTTTCAAGCAGCGTCTCATCAAATTCAGCAACAGATTCAAGTAGTTTCTCCCTGTACTCCTTTGCCTCTTCGACCATATCTTCAGGTACAGGAACAACTTCGTATGTCATCCCTTTGTCATTCTCGTTCCAGATAATACCCCTGTTGTTAATCAAATCAACTACCCCGCGGAAATTTTCCTCCGCTCCAATTGGTAACTGGAGGGCTACAGCTTTGCTGCCCAACTTTTCTTTTACTTGTTTGCAAACGCCTAAGAAGTCTGATCCGGCACGGTCCATCTTGTTAACGAACCCAATACGGGCAACTTTATAATTATCGGCAAGCCGCCAGTTCGTTTCTGATTGAGGCTCAACACCGTCTACGGCGCTGAATAAGAAAACCAGACCGTCAAGAACCCGCAAAGAGCGATTAACCTCCACCGTAAAGTCAACGTGCCCCGGAGTATCTATAATGTTTACGTGGTAGTCGTTGTTGCGGTATTTCCAGTACACAGTAGTGGCTGCAGAGGTAATGGTGATACCGCGCTCTTGTTCTTGCGCCATCCAGTCCATGGTTGCAGCGCCGTCGTGGACCTCACCTATCTTATGATTTACACCGGCATAATATAAGATTCGCTCGGTAGTCGTCGTCTTACCAGCATCTATATGGGCGGCAATACCAATGTTTCTCGTATATCTTAAATCTCTAGCCATGCAGTACTGCTATTAGAATCTGAAATGGGAAAAAGCTTTATTCGCTTCAGCCATACGGTGGGTATCATCTTTCTTTTTAATGGCGGCGCCTTCGCCTTTGGATGCAGCAATAATTTCTGCAGCTAACTTATCCATCATTGTTTTTTCACCTCTAAGGCGAGCATAGTCAATCAACCACTTGATACTAAGGTTAATCTTACGCTCTGGCCTGACTTCCACAGGTACCTGGAAAGTAGCTCCGCCCACGCGCCGACTCTTCACTTCAACCGAGGGAGTAAGGTTACTCATAGCGCGTTTCCACACGTCGATGCCGTTTTCGTTTGTTTTTTTCTCGACCAACTCCACCGCATCATAGAAGATCGTATAGGCAACACTCTTTTTGCCTTCTTCCATTAGATAATTCACAAATTTTGTAACCAACGTATCCTGGAACTTAGGATCGGGAAGTAAGTATCTTTTTTTTGGTTTTGACTTTCTCATCGCATCTGGACATTATTTTTTCTTAGGAGCAGCCTTTGCGGGTGCTGCTGCCGCGCCTGCCTTTGGTCTCTTAGCGCCATATTTTGAACGGCTTTGCTTACGGCCATTGACACCGGCAGTGTCAAGCGCACCGCGAATGATATGATAACGCACACCAGGAAGGTCTTTCACCCTACCACCTCTTATCAACACGATGGAGTGTTCTTGCAAATTGTGCCCTTCACCCGGGATATACGCGTTCACCTCTTTGCCGTTGGTTAACCGGACACGGGCGACTTTACGCATAGCGGAGTTGGGCTTTTTAGGCGTCGTAGTGTACACGCGTGTACAAACGCCCCTGCGTTGCGGGCAGGAATCCAAGGCTGGCGATTTTGACTTAAAGGTCAATTTCACTCTTCCTTTTCTTACAAGTTGTTGAATGGTAGGCATTTATGTTTAACTTTTTTAACCTTTCAAAATTAGGATTGCAAAGGTATCATAAGTAACAAAGGATGCAAAACCTTTTCCCAAGAATTTGCACCCTTTGAAGCGGCTTCCACCTTCCAAAAGTTGAAGATCAGAAATATGCAGCCTAATGAGAGCTCCTAAACTTTTGGAAGGTCTAAGCCTCGCCAACGGTTCCGCCAAAATTCATAGGGAACTTAGGCATATCGTCAGTACGCTTAATTGCACCAAAACTGTTTTCGTATTTTTCTATGTTATCCTTCAGAGCAAATAAGAAGCGTTTGGCATGCTCCGGCGTAATCACTATCCTAGACTTAACCTTCGCCTTTGGAACCCCCGGCATCAATCTGATAAAATCAATGACAAATTCACTATTGGAGTGAGCAATCATAGCCAGATTAGAGTAGATACCTTCGGCGATTTCCTCAGACAGCTCAATATTGATTTGATTTTGCGGTGGGCCCTGCTTGTTTTTGTTGTCGTCTGCCATGGCTTATTATAAAAATGGGTTGACCCATGAAGGGTCAACCCAGTACTTTCAAATGTATTTTCTTAATCCTGGAGCTCTTTCTCCCGGTCGCGAGTTCTCTCTTTCGAGGTCATCATCGCATCGTACTCATCCTTGTGGGTAACAATCAGGTCATTGTATTTACGCTGACCAGTTCCTGCAGGGATCAAGTGACCTACGATTACGTTTTCTTTCAGACCCATCAACCAGTCAGTCTTACCACGAATGGCAGCCTCGCTGAGCACCTTTGTTGTTTCCTGGAAGGATGCGGCTGACAGCCAGCTTTCAGTTTTCAACGACGCCTGGGTTATACCTTGAAGCGTCGGTCTTGAAACCGCCGGCATAGCATCACGCACTTCAACGAGTTTTTGATCCCTCCTGCGCAAAGCAGAATTTTCATCCCTCAACTCACGAGCATTTATGATCTGCCCGGGCTTTAATACCTGAGAGTCTCCCGATTCAACCACGACCTTCTTATCGAGCATCGCATCATTATCCTCTCTGAACTGAAGCTTGTCTACATATTCGTTGGTAAGGAAGCTCGTGTCCCCCGGATCAATAATTTCAACTTTCTGCATCATCTGACTTACAATTGCTTCGATATGCTTATCGTTGATCTTTACCCCTTGCAACCTGTATACTTCCTGAATTTCATTTACCAAGTATTCCTGTACAGCTGTAGGTCCCTTGATGGAAAGGATATCCGATGGAGTGATCGATCCATCAGACAGCGGTTGACCGGCTTTCACAAAGTCGTTGTCCTGAACAAGTATGTGTTTTGACAGCGGTACCAAATAACGTTTCTGAACACCGTCACGTGATTCGATAAATATTTCGCGATTACCTCTCTTTATACCGCCGTAAGTAACAACACCGTCAATCTCACTTACTACTGCTGGATTGGATGGGTTACGCGCCTCAAATAACTCAGTAACTCTCGGAAGACCGCCGGTAATATCTCGCGATTTACCCATGGTCCGAGGTATCTTCGCCATTACCTGGCCTGCTTTGATCTTCTCACCCTCTTCTACGGCCAAGTGGGCGCCGACAGGAATGTTGTATCCTTTAGTATCAGTCTTTCCTTTCACAATGATTGAAGGATTCTTAGTCTTGTCGCGTGTATCTGTAATTACTTTTTCACGGTGACCAGTTTGCTCATCAGATTCCTCCTTGTAAGTAACCCCTTCAATGATGGCCTCATATTCTATGCTACCGTCAAACTCGGAGAGTATGACCGCATTGTACGGATCCCAATTACACAATTCATCGCCCTTTTCTACCTTTTGACCGTCTTCGACCTGAACGAAGGCACCATACGGTACGTGATTGGTAATCAGCACACGATTTCTTTCCTTATCAAGAATTCTGATCTCGCCTGTGCGACCCATTACAACACGCACGGATTTGCCATCGCGGTCAGTGGTATCTATAACGCGGATGCCTTCAAATTCCAGCACGCCGCTGAACTTCGCCTTGATATTTGCTTCAACGGCGATATTCGATGCAGTACCACCCACGTGGAACGTGCGAAGGGTAAGCTGCGTACCCGGTTCGCCAATAGATTGCGCCGCGATCACGCCGACTGCTTCGCCTGATTGTACCATTTTTCCTGTTGCCAGGTTCCTGCCATAGCATTTGGCACAACCACCAACACGTGACTCGCATGTAAGCAGCGATCTGATCTCAACTTCTTCGATGTTGGTATCCTCGATGCGTTTCGCTAATTCATCTGTTATTTCCTGGTTAGCTTCGCAGATCAATTCTTCCGAAAGTGGATCATAAATAGCATGCACTGTGACGCGGCCGACAATGCGTTCAGACAAAGGTTCGACGATGTCTTCATTATCCTTTAGAGCAGTTACCTTTAAGCCTCGTAAAGTGCCGCAGTCCTCTTCTGTGATCACTAAATCCTGAGCAACGTCAACTAGCCTCCGCGTTAAGTATCCTGCGTCAGCCGTCTTAAGGGCTGTGTCGGCAAGACCCTTACGAGCACCGTGGGTCGAGATGAAGTATTCCAACACATCCAAACCTTCTTTAAAGTTGGAAAGGATTGGGTTTTCAATAATTGAACCTACGGATCCTGCAAGATTCTTCTGTGGCTTGGCCATCAGACCACGCATGCCTCCTAACTGACGGATCTGCTCTCTGGAACCTCGAGCTCCGGAGTGCATCATCATATAGATTGAGTTAAAACCTTGTTGGTCTTCCTCCAGCTGCCGCATCAATGTATTCGTCAACAATGTGTTTGTACGGGTCCAGATATCGATAACCTGGTTGTAGCGCTCATTGTCTGTAATCAAGCCCATCATGTAGTTGCTCCACACACCATCAACTTCCTCTTGCGCATTGGCGACAAGCTTCTGCTTTTCGTCAGGGACCTTAACATCATTCAAGCCCATAGACAAACCGCCCTTGTAGGCCATTTGGAATCCGAGCTCCTTGATATCATCGAGGAACTTGGCAGCCTTGGACTGACCTGCGGCTTTGAATACTTCGGCAATTATCGTCTGAAGCTTTTTCTTCGTCAGCAGTTCATCCACAAAGCCAACTTCCTCAGGCACATATTGATTAAAGATAACACGGCCAGCTACCGTTTCGATCGTCTTGGAAGTTAACTCACCTGTTTTTTTATCTCTTACCTTGGCACGCACTTTTACATGCGCGTGCTTTGAAAGTTTTCCTTCGTTAAAAGCAACAATAACTTCCTCTGCAGAGAAATATTTCTTGCCTTCGCCCTTTATCGGGTGATCACTAGTTCCTTTTCTGCCTTTTGTGAGATAATAAAGACCCAGCACCATGTCCTGGGAAGGGACTGTAATAGGGGCACCGTTAGCAGGATTCAATATGTTATGGGATGAAAGCATCAGCATGGATGCTTCAAGAATTGCCTCCTGCCCAAGGGGCACATGCACTGCCATCTGGTCTCCATCAAAGTCCGCGTTAAATGCAGTACATACCAACGGATGCAGCTGAATTGCTTTTCCTTCGATCAGCTTTGGCTGGAAAGCTTGTATCCCTAATCTGTGAAGCGTTGGTGCACGGTTCAAAAGAACAGGGTGTCCTTTCAATACATTTTCCAGGATATCCCAGATCACGGGATCCTTCCTGTCAACAATTTTCTTCGCTGACTTGACAGTCTTAACAATTCCTCTTTCTATCAGCTTGCGGATAATGAATGGTTTGAACAGTTCAGCAGCCATATCTTTTGGAAGACCGCACTCATGAAGTTTCAACTCGGGGCCTACCACAATTACAGATCGCCCGGAATAATCAACACGTTTACCCAGCAAGTTTTGACGGAACCGCCCTTGTTTACCCTTTAGCATATCGCTCAGGGATTTCAGGGCGCGGTTTCCGTCAGACCGGACTGCATTTACCTTTCTTGAGTTATCAAATAATGAATCAACCGCCTCCTGGAGCATCCGCTTTTCGTTACGAAGAATAACTTCAGGAGCTTTGATGTCAATTAGTCTCTTAAGACGGTTATTACGAATAATAACACGTCTGTATAAATCATTTAAATCGGACGTGGCAAAACGGCCACCATCCAACGGTACCAGTGGACGCAGCTCAGGCGGAATAACAGGGACCATTTTGATCACCATCCATTCTGGCTTATTTTCAATACGGGTTCTTGCGTCGCGGAATGCCTCTACAACTTTGAGGCGTTTTAATGCCTCTGCCTTACGTTGTTGTGATGTGTCGGTTGCCGCCTGGTGTCTAAGGTCATATGACAACTGATCCAGCTGAGTTCTGCCCAGTAACATTTCCAAGGCGTCGGCTCCCATCTTTGCAATGAATTTCTTTGGATCATTGTCGTCCAAAAGTTGATTTTCCCGCGGAAGTTTATCGATGATATCCAGGTACTCTTCTTCCGTGAGGAAGTCCAGCCTTTTAACGCCATCCTCTTCCTTGATCCCGGGTTGAATCACGACATAACGCTCATAATAAATGATTTGATCCAGCTTTTTCGTTGCCAGTCCAAGCAAATATCCGATCTTGTTAGGCAGAGAACGGAAATACCAGATGTGTGCAACGGGTACGACTAGCTCAATGTGTCCCATGCGCTCACGACGCACTTTTTTCTCCGTAACCTCAACACCGCAGCGATCACAGATGATTCCCTTATAACGGATCCGTTTATACTTTCCACAATGACATTCCCAATCCTTTACCGGACCAAAAATCCGCTCGCAAAACAATCCACCCATCTCAGGTTTATACGTCCTGTAGTTGATCGTTTCGGGTTGCGTTACTTCACCATGTGAACTCTCCAGAATGGATTCCGGAGAAGCCAGACTGATGGTGATTTTAGAGAAGTCGCTGTTGATCTTTTTATTTTTTCTGAAAGACATATTTTAAGTTTTCAGTTTAAAGGTTAAAGTTTAATGTTGTCTTAACCACTAGTCCATGGTGATTTCCAATGCCAAGCCCCTAAGCTCGTGCACCAAAACGTTGAACGATTCTGGAATATTTGGCTTTCTCATGTTCTCGCCTTTCACAATGGCTTCATAAGCTTTCGCCCGGCCAATAACGTCGTCGGATTTGATCGTTAAGATTTCTTGCAAAATATGCGAAGCGCCGAATGCTTCGATTGCCCAAACCTCCATTTCGCCGAAACGCTGTCCACCAAACTGAGCTTTGCCGCCAAGAGGTTGTTGTGTAATGAGCGAGTATGGTCCGATGGAGCGAGCGTGCATTTTATCGTCCACGAGGTGACCCAGTTTCAACATGTAGGCCATTCCTACAGTAACTGGCTGATCGAACTTTTCTCCTGTCAGTCCGTCGTACAGATAAGTTCTACCATAGGCTGGCAAACCAGCTTCAGCAAGTTCTTTTTGCACTTCATCCAGCGATGCGCCATCGAATATGGGAGTTGCATATTTTCTCCGCAGTTTGTGTCCTGCCCATGCAAGAACTGTTTCATAAATCTGCCCCAGGTTCATACGCGAGGGAACGCCCAGCGGGTTGAGGCAAATATCAACAGGTGTTCCATCTTCCAGGAATGGCATATCTTCCTCACGGACAATTCTGGCAACGACGCCTTTGTTTCCATGTCGTCCAGCCATCTTATCACCAACCTTTAATTTGCGCTTTTTGGCAACATACACTTTCGCAAGCTGCACGATACCAGTGGGTAACTCATCGCCAACTTCAAGGGTAAATCGTTCGCGCTTAAATTCACCGGCGATCGTATTACGCTTCAGCAAGTAATTTTTCACGGTCTGACTTACCAGGTCATTCGTATGGTCGTCGGTGGTCCAGTTCTCCAGGCTGACGTCAGCAATAAGATTTACTTCTTCCGGTACGTTGTAATTGCTTTCGTCGCGATAAATGTTCTTATCCGGGAAGAGATTGTTCTCAATAACCTTCGACGAAATCTTAACACCTTTCGTGATAAGCTCATCACCGAATTTGTGCTTCACGCCACTGCTTGTTTTGCCATTCAGCAAATGAGTAAGCTTCTTGATCATTTCCTCACGAAGATCTGTAAGTTGTTTGCTGTACTTGTTTTTCAGTGCATCCAACTCCTTCTTCGACTTGGTACGGATATCTTTGTCCCGCTTAGGACGTGAGAACAGCTTAGTCTCTATAACAACGCCTTTTAATGATGGAGGTGCCTTTAAAGATGCATCCTTCACGTCGCCTGCCTTATCACCAAAGATTGCTCTGAGCAATTTTTCTTCTGGCGTCGGATCAGTCTCTCCCTTAGGCGTGATCTTGCCGATCAGGATATCGCCCTCCCTCACTTCGGCGCCGATACGGATGATACCGTTTTCATCAAGGTGCTTAACAGCTTCTTCGCTTACATTCGGAATTTCAGAAGTCAACTCTTCTTCGCCGCGTTTTGTATCGCGGACTTCCAGTTCAAACTCTTCAATGTGAATGGAAGTATAAACATCGTCGCGGACTACGCGCTCAGAAATTACGATTGCGTCCTCGAAGTTGTATCCCTGCCATGGCATGTATGCGACCAGCAAGTTGCGTCCAAGCGCAAGTTCTCCGTTTTCTGTTGCATAACCCTGGCACAACGGTTGGCCTTTCACAACCTTGTCGCCCTTCATAACAAGCGGCGTAAGGTTGATGCAAGTATCCTGATTGGTTCTTCTGAACTTGATCAGGTTATAGGTTCTGAACTCATCTTCAAAGCTTGTCAGCTGTTGCTCTTCAGACACCTCGTATTTAATGGTGATCTTCTTAGCGTCAACGAACTCAACAGTACCATTGCCTTCAGCGAGAATTAGCGCTCGCGAATCAAGTGCGACTCGGCCTTCAAGACCGGTGCCTACGATCGGAGCTTCAGGCCTGATCAGTGGTACAGCCTGACGCTGCATGTTGGATCCCATTAGGGCGCGGTTTGCATCGTCATGTTCGAGGAATGGAATCATGGATGCAGCAACCGAAACGATCTGGTTGGGAGCAATGTCCATGTATTTAAGATCCTTCGGTTCTATCACGGGGAAGTCTCCTTCAAAACGGGCTTTGATCTTTTCGTCCACGAATTCGCCGCTCGGTTTTAAAGCAACTTTTGCCTGTGCTATGTAATGTGTATCTTCTTCTTCGGCCGTAAGGAATATTACCTGATCCTTCGTTTTCACTTTGCCATTTTCAACTCTGCGGTAAGGCGTTTCTATGAATCCCATCTTATTCACTTTGGCGTGAACACAGAGTGAAGAAATCAATCCGATGTTAGGACCCTCAGGTGTTTCAATGGTACAAAGACGACCATAGTGAGTATAATGAACGTCACGTACTTCGAAGCCCGCGCGCTCACGGGATAAACCCCCGGGCCCGAGTGCCGACATCCTTCTTTTATGAGTGATCTCCGCCAATGGATTCGTTTGGTCCATAAACTGCGAGAGCTGATTGGTTCCGAAGAAGGAATTGATAACCGAAGAAAGTGTACGCGCGTTGATCAAATCAACGGGTTTAAATTCTTCATTATCCCGTACGTTCATTCTCTCTTTGATAGTTCTGGCCATACGGGCTAACCCGACACCAAATTGCGAATACAACTGTTCGCCTACTGTTCTGACTCTTCTATTGCTCAGGTGGTCGATATCATCTACAACTGCCTTCGAGTTGATCAGTCCAATCAGATATTTTACGATCAGGATAATGTCATCCTTTGTTAGCACACGATGGTCGAAGCTAAGGTCAAGGCCAAGCTTCTTGTTTATTCTATAGCGGCCAACCTCTCCAAGGTCATAGCGTTTTTCACTAAAGAAAAGGCTTTGGATAATATCACGCGCCGTTTGTTCATCAGGGGCCTCTGTATTTCTGAGTTGTCGGTAGATATACTCAACGGCCTCCTTTTCGGAATTTGAGGTATCTTTTGCCAGCGTATTGAATATGATATGATAATCGGCAATGTTAATATCATCCCGATGCAGGATAATGGATTTCACTCCGGAATCCAGGATCACTTCGACATCTTCTGATGTGATTGTATGATCACGTTCCAGCAACACTTCGTTTCGGTCTATAGAAACTACTTCGCCGGTATCCTCATCTACGAAGTCTTCGGTCCAGGTCTTCAGAACCCGAGCGGCAAGTTTCCGGTCTACAACTTTCTTTAGTGTGCTCTTGGTAGCCTCAACTTCTTCAGACAGGCCAAACAGGTCGAGGATATCTTTATCTGAGCCATAACCGATTGCGCGTAACAAGGTCGTTACAGGGAATTTCTTCTTCCGGTCGATATAAGCATACATTACCGCATTCACATCAGTAGCGAATTCAATCCATGAGCCTTTGAACGGAATGATACGTGCCGAATACAGTTTCGTACCATTCGTGTGTTTGCTCATCGCGAAGAACACTCCTGGCGAGCGATGCAATTGTGAAACGATTACCCGTTCTGCGCCATTGATCACGAACGAACCTTTCTCTGTCATGTAGGGGATATTGCCGAGGAAAACCTCCTGTTCAATGGTTTGGAAGTCTTCGTTATCCTCGTCGTTGCAGGTGAGCCTGAGCTTTGCCTTTAACGGGACAGAGAATGTCAATCCGCGGTCGATACACTCATCGACGTTGTACTTAGGAGGATCAATGGTATAGTCCACGAATTCCAGCACAAAGTTTTCACGGGAATCGCTGATGGGAAAGTTTTCAGCAAAAACCTTATAAAGACCTTCATTCTGCCTTTTTTCGGCTGGTGTTTCGATTTGTAAAAAATCTTTGAAAGACTGGAGTTGAAGATCCAGAAAATCAGGATAGTCAAGGACTCTCTCGCTTTGAGAGAAATCGATTCTACCGTTTATAGTCTTCTTTGCCAAGGTGTTTTAACGTTTAAAGTTCTAAGATCCTAGACGGAGAACAAGTGAAAAATTAATTGCAGGGTACAAATAGCAATAGACCCCGCTGCGTCCGATGCCAACCGGAACAGCTACGGGGTCTAACCGAATATTGTTAGACGGAGCCCTTCGTCATTCAGAAGGTTATTTTAACTCAACTTCAGCGCCTGCTTCAGAAAGTTGTTTTTTAAGATTTTCTGCTTCGTCTTTTGGTAAGCCTTCCTTGATAGTTTTTGGAGCACCGTCTACCAGGTCTTTAGCTTCCTTCAAGCCAAGTCCGGTAAGTTCTTTCACTAACTTCACAATTTGAAGTTTGTTAGCGCCTGGAGCTTTTAATACTACATCGAAATTAGTTTTTTCAGCAGCAGCGGCAGCACCACCGCCTGCACCACCTGAGGCGGGTCCCGCAACCACAGCAGCAGCAGCTGGTTCAATACCATGTGTTTCTTTCAGGTAGGTAGCTAATTCATTTACCTCTTTAACAGTGAGTTCAACGAGTTGATCTCCGAGTGCTTTGATGTCGGCCATTTTTAGTAAAGTTTAATTAAATTCTTTTTTCAATAATTATTTTGTTTCGCGTTCTTCCAACGCTTTAACCAATCCAGCAATTGTATTCTTTCCGCTCAGAAGCGCAGAGATTACATTTTTAGCAGGTGATTGAAGCAATGAAATAACTTCTCCAATGAGCTCATTCTTCGATTTGAGCTCGCTGAGCAATTTTACATTCTCATCTCCTATAAATAGGTCCGAGTCAATAGAAGCAGCTTTCAAGACCGGTTTGCCGTCCAGTTTCTTGCGAAATTCCTGGATAATCCTTGCCGGCGCATTACCAACTTCCTTAGAGAACATTACGCCTGAGAAGCCATGCAACGTCTTGAACAATGGAGCGTAATCAATGCCCTCGCGTTTTTCGAGTGCCTTGCGAATAAGTGTGTTCTTATAAACACGATATTCAACGCCGCCCTTGAAGCACAACCGCCTGAAATTATTAACCTGCTCGACGGTAAAGCCGGTAGCATCCGTAATATAGAAGTGAGTGTTTTCAGCAAACTTGGCTGAAAGCTCGTCTATTATCTGTGATTTTTCTTCTCTGGTCATGTCATTAATTCTTAAACACCAGCAACTGAATTAGTATCTATTGCAATACCAGGGCTCATCGTTGTCGACAAGGTAATACTTTGAAAATAGGTACCTTTCGCAGAGGCCGGCTTCAGTTTTGCCACAACATTTATCATTTCGGCAGCGTTGTCCCGGATCTTGTCAGCCGAGAAGGAAGCTTTTCCAACACTACAATGAATAATCCCTTGTTTATCAATTTTGAAGTCGATCTTACCGGCCTTAACTTCTTTGACGGCCTTCCCGACTTCAAGCGTAACAGTTCCTGACTTAGGATTTGGCATAAGGCCACGTGGTCCAAGGATTTTACCCAGTTTACCAACCTTCGCCATAACGGTAGGGGTACAGATGATTACATCCACGTCCGTCCATCCACCTTCAATTTTTTGGATAAACTCATCCAGACCTGCATGCTCCGCCCCTGCATCCTTTGCTTCCTGAACTTTATCAGGCGTGCATAGAACAAGTACGCGAACCATCTTACCAATGCCATGAGGCAATGCAACTACACCTCTCACCATTTGATCCGATTTTTTTGGATCGACACCCAAACGAATGTCGATATCTACGGAAGCATCAAACTTTGTAAAGGTGATTTCCTTCAATAGCTTGGATGCATCTTGCAGGGAATACTCCTTCTCAGGGCTGTATTTCGCAAGGACTGTCTTTCTGTTCTTAGAAATTTTCGCCATCGCTTTTAATTATTTTTCCCAAGGGGGATTTCCTGAAACTGTTATACCTAGACTTCTTGCAGTGCCCGCTACCATCTTCATCGCTGATTCAACTTTGAATGCGTTCAGATCAGGCATTTTTGTTTCTGCAATTGTCTTGACTTGAGCCCATGTGATTGATCCAACCTTCGTACGGTTTGGTTCCGCAGACCCTTTTTGCTTCTTAGCAGCATCTAAAATTAACACAGCAGCTGGCGGTGTCTTAATTACAAAATCAAATGACTTATCATTATATATAGTAATCAAAACGGGCAAAACCTGACCTTGCTTATCCTGCGTACGGGCATTAAATTGTTTGCAAAAGTCCATGATGTTGAGACCTTTGCTACCCAACGCAGGACCTATGGGGGGAGCTGGATTTGCCTGATTCCCTTTTACCTGTAATTTCAGATAACCTGTTACTTGTTTTGCCATAGTTATCTTAATCTAGCTTTTCAACCTGCATATAACTTAATTCCACCGGCGTGTTACGGCCGAAAATTTTCACCATAACATTGAGTTTCTTCTTGTCTTCAAAAATCTCCTCAACAGTCCCGGTAAATCCGCTGAATGGACCATCCATTACTTTGACAGACTCACCTTTAATAAATGGTGTATCGAGCTTTTCCTCGAATTCATCAATCTCATCAACTTTACCGAGAATCCTGTTGACCTCTGATTGACGAAGAGGAACTGGATCCTTGGAAGCCCCGGTGCCGTTGTTGCCGAGAAACCCGATCACGCCAGGAATACTATTCACAGCGTGATAAGCCTCTCCATTGGAGAGATCGGCGGAAATAAGAACATAACCCGGGAAGAAGTTGCGCTCACGTACACGCTTCTTACCGTTTCTCATTTCATATACTTTTTCAGAAGGGATCAAAACTTGGGGTATAAAATCCGTAAGCTTTGACCGCTCGATCTCAGTTTCCAAGTAGGACTTAACCTTCTTTTCCTGGCCACTGACGACCCTGAGAACATACCATTTCAGTTCGGCCATTACCTTCTGCATTAAAATTCACTGTAAAACCACCCAATACCGGTCTTGAAAACCCAATCAATCGCACCTATTACAACCGCAAAAATGGCAGACGCTACCAAAACCAGAATAGCGCTACCCTGCAACTCGTTATACTTCGACCAAGTGACCTTATTCTTGATCTCGTCCCACGACTCTCCGATATAGGTTTTAATCTTATCCATTCAGTTACATTCTAGGATTTGCACGGGAGGCGACTCGAACCAATCTGCTGACAGCCCCAGCCATACCTTATTAATATACTCTTTCAAAGCACGGGTGGAGAGACTCGAACTCCCAGCCAACGGTTTTGGAGACCGCTACTCTACCAATTGAGCTACACCCGTTTATTTTTTCGGTTTCCCCCGGTTTCGAAGCTGATCCCCAGCTGCTTCCACCCCCCAACATGTGCCGGGCTGAGTTTGAACCTTTTATATAACGTTTTTGTGCGCCTACTCAATCCTTTTGAGCCGCACCCGATACCCTCAGCCCAAAAGGACTGCAAAGGTAGAAGAAAAAGCTAGAAAGTAAAAAGCGGGAAGCAAAAAGCTAAAAGTTTTTGACCCCTAAAGGAAATTTATACCAGGCTGTTCCGGCCAAGTTCCAACTAAAAAGCAGAAAGTGAAAATACATTCAACCTTCTGCCTTCTACTTTTTTGCTTATAGCTTAATCTAAGATCTCAGTCACCTGACCAGACCCCACAGTTCTGCCGCCCTCACGGATAGCGAAACGGAGTCCTTTTTCCATGGCGATCTTATTGATCAGTTGGACCTCAATGGAGATGTTATCTCCAGGCATTACCATTTCTACTCCTGCTGGAAGCATTACCTCGCCGGTAACATCCGTGGTGCGGAAATAGAATTGAGGACGATATTTATTAAAGAAAGGAGTGTGACGACCACCCTCTTCCTTTGAAAGGACGTAGACTTCTGCCTTAAATTTTGCGTGAGGAGTTACAGAGCCTGGTTTGCAGATAACCATACCTCTCTTGATTTGCTCTTTTTCAATACCGCGCAACAAAAGCCCAACGTTATCGCCAGCTTCTCCTCTGTCGAGGATTTTGCGGAACATTTCAACTCCAGTGATCGTCGACGTCAGGTTTTCAGCGCCCATACCCAAAATCTGAACAGGATCGCCTGTCTTGATAACACCGCGCTCGATACGGCCTGTAGCCACAGTTCCACGACCTGTGATTGAAAATACGTCTTCAACCGGCATCAGAAAATCTTTGTCGATCAAACGAACCGGAAGAGGAATATGCTCATCAACAGCCTTCATCAATTCTTCTACTTTTTCTACCCATTTAGGCTCACCATTAAGTGCCCCCAAAGCGGAACCCCGGATCACTGGCATTGTATCGCCAGGGAAACTATAAGTCGACATAAGTTCGCGGACTTCCATTTCAACAAGATCCAGCAATTCGGCATCGTCAACCAAATCAACCTTGTTCATAAACACGACGAGTGCAGGCACACCTACCTGACGAGCCAGAAGAATGTGCTCGCGAGTTTGAGGCATAGGACCATCGGTTGCCGCCACCACCAAAATAGCACCATCCATCTGAGCGGCTCCCGTTACCATGTTCTTCACATAGTCAGCGTGGCCTGGACAATCTACGTGCGCGTAGTGCCTTTTGTCTGTCGCGTACTCAACGTGCGAAGTATTGATGGTAATACCTCTTTCCTTTTCTTCAGGAGCATTGTCGATTGAAGAGAAATCGCGCATTGCAGCAAGTCCCTTAGATGAAAGAACTTTTGTGATTGCAGCGGTAAGTGTGGTTTTACCGTGGTCAACGTGACCTATGGTACCAACGTTTACGTGTGGTTTAGAACGATCGAATGTTTCTTTAGCCATATTTGAAAATCCCTGTTAAAATTTAAAAGTATAGAAGTTTTAGTTTTTATAATTATTTATCCCTGCCTCTCCAATTTAAAGAGCTGTTGATGAGGTCCCGATAGTCCCGATAGCTATCGGGATCGGGAGAACTCACGATCGCTTCCCGCTCATTCAAACATCTACTCAGAGCTGTTGATGAGGATTGAACTCACGACCTCTTCCTTACCAAGGAAGTGCTCTACCACTGAGCTACAACAGCTTTCCTTGCCGTTGTCAGTTATTCGTTATCAGTTAATTGGTACCAGTAATTAACCAACTATAACGGATAACGGACAACCGCTCAAAAGAGCGGGAGACGAGGTTCGAACCCGCGACCTATAGCTTGGAAGGCTATCGCTCTACCAACTGAGCTACTCCCGCAATTCAATTGACGATTTTAGATTGATGATTTTAGATTGATCTGCCAAATCTTCAATCGTAAATCTTAAATCTACAATCTATAATTACCAACCAACTTGTTTATCCTCGAAGTTTCAGTCTGAAAGCCGGGAACTTGCCACACCTCAAACTTCAAACTCGAAACTTCAAACTATAAACCGTCCAGCTTCGGTGGACACACCCGCCTTAACCAAGGTTTCGGCGGACACGTGGGGGAAATAGGATTCGAACCTATGAAGTCATAAGACAACAGATTTACAGTCTGTCCCAGTTGGCCGCTTTGGTATTCCCCCATACCTTATTATAAAGAACGAATGAAAAGCCTCCGGAAGCGATCCGGAGGCTTTTTTTAAAAAGAGAGTGCAAAATTATACGCTTTTACCCTTTTTCAAAACTAATGCTGAGAATTTAACTCATGAATAAGGCGCTGATCATGATCCACTTTTTAGGCCAGTTTCAATTTTTTTTTGCCGGGATACATATTTAACATGACTTACATCGCAATAATTTCAGTTATAACACCATCACCGAATTCTTTACGGAAAACTTCAAGCACCTGCGTCTTGTGAATCGAAAAATCGTGTCTCATGGTGGGTGAGTCAAACTCCACAAAAAGGACTCTATTCTTAATATAAACTTTGCGTGTTCGGCTGGCGATCGGCTTCCCTACCAGTTTTTCCCACGATTCGATGATACTTGCCTCATCGTATTTGTTTGTCAGCCGATATGTATTGAGCATATCACGGATGGCCTGACCTACAGATTGAAATTCATTTTTCTTGGTGCTCATGCAAATTAACCTTTCCCTGATCTACAATGTAAATGGTTGAAGGCACATCAAGGCCTCTCAACAGGCCGGTAGTCCTTTCGGGCCGGGCGTCCGTAATAAACAGTTGCCCAAAATCCGACTTTATAAGTTCTAACAACCGGGCAATCCGAAAGTCGTCCAATTTATCAAAAATATCATCGAGAAGCAGGATCGGTTTGAATTGTTTATGCGTCTCCAAAATTTCAAATTGCGCTAGCTTCATTGCTATGACAAATGACTTCTGCTGGCCCTGTGAACCAAACTTCTTTAATGCTTCCTTTCCCAATATAAACTCATAATCGTCGCGATGAATTCCAAAGTTTGTCCTTTGCAAGGCCACATCCCTTTCCCGGTTTTCCAGGAGTCCCTGTCCAATTTCTTTCTCATTTAATTCTGACCAATATTGAATTAGCGCTTCCTCTGAATCCTGGACTAGGTACCGATAATATTTTTCAAATACAGGCAGGAATTCCCGAATAAAATCAGCCCGTCTTGTGTAAAGCAGATTACCCAACGCTATGAGTATCCGATCATACGACTCCATGGCAAGCCAGTCGACTCCCGTACCACGATCAGCATAAATTTTTAACAATGCATTTCGCTGCTTTAGCACTTGATTATACTGAATCAGGTTTTCCAGATATATCTTGTCGAGCTGAGAAATAATGCTGTCAAAGAATTTTCTGCGAACCTCGCTCCCTTCCTTCACTAAACTTACGTCATCCGGCGCGATCATCACAATGGGATACCTTCCAATGTGGTCGCTCAACTTTTGATATTCTTCCGAGTTCTCCCGGAACATTTTTTTCATTCCAATTTGAACTGAGCTAGCAACCTGGCTAGCCTTTACACCCGACCGAAACTCTCCTTTGATAAAAAATGAGCTATGGCCTTGTGTAATGCATTGCTGGTCGGAAGGTGAAAAAGCACTTCTGGTGAACCCGAGATAGAAAATAGCGTCCAGCAAATTGGTCTTGCCACTGCCGTTCCTTCCCACAAAAACATTGATTCTGGATGAAAAATGAAGATTTAACTCCAAATAATTTTTAAAACTTATAAGATGGAGCGTTTCAAGGTACATGAAAGGAATTAATGAATGAAAGTTTGGCGAATGTTCGTTTGGGAATTAATTTCGCAACTCGGATCAAAAATAGGGATATGCCTACGACAACCAAAGCGAAGAACGAGCCGGCTGAGGCTAAGAAGAATGATACTACGCAGTTCTCCCGTGAGACATACCTCTATTGGTATGAAAGCATGCAATTGATGCGAAAGTTCGAAGAAAAGGCTGGACAGCTCTACGGGATGCAAAAAATTAAGGGCTTTTGCCACCTGTACATCGGACAGGAGGCGTGCGCCTCCGGCGCGGTTACTGCCTTACGAAAAGGTGACAAATGGATTACTGCTTATAGGGATCACGGGCACCCGCTCGCACTTGGAACTGATCCCAAGGCAATTATGGCAGAGCTCTATGGAAAGGAAACAGGAACAACAAAAGGCAAAGGCGGGTCCATGCACATATTTGATAAGAATGTGGGCTTTGCTGGCGGCCATGGAATTGTAGGTGCTCAGATTCCGCTTGGAGCAGGAATGGCCTTCGCAGAAAAATATAACAAGACAGGAAATTTGTGTATTTGTTATATGGGAGACGGCGCCGTTAGACAGGGGTCTTTCCACGAAGCTCTTAATCTGGCCATGCTTTGGAAGTTGCCGGTGATCTTTGTCATTGAGAACAACGGTTACGCAATGGGCACGTCGGTGAAAAGAACTTCGAATGTGACGGATCTTTATACACTTGCTGACGCCTATGATATGCCGTCGGAGCCCGTCGACGCCATGAAGGTTGAAGACGTTCACAGGTCTGTCGCGAGAGCGGCCGAACGCGCCCGAAACGGGGAAGGCCCAACCCTTCTTGAATTTAGAACCTATCGCTATAAGGGTCACTCCATGTCTGACCCTCAGAAGTACAGGACAAAGGATGAAGTGGAGCAGTACAAACAACGCGACCCTATTGAGGTAGTGAAAAAATCGATTTTGGATAAGAAATTTGCTACCGAAAAAGAACTGGACGAGATTGACCAAAAGATTGTCTCCAAGGTAGACGAAAGCGTCAAATTTGCGGAAGAATCCAAATATCCCGATCCGGCGGAAGCCTTGACGGATGTATATGTCCAAACAGATTATCCTTTTATCCTGGACTAGGTTCTGCTTTGTTTAGAAACATCTAATTTCTTAGTTTTGCGCCCCTCCGATGTATTTTGGAGTAATAGAATTTGGATTCCATCGGTTTCCCGTTAGGAATAACATGAATTACAATGGCAAAAAAGGCAGAACATAAACACGAACTTCTAGAAAATCCGGAAGCCCTTAAAGAAAAATTGGAAGGTGCCGAAAGTTGGCTGGAGCAAAACCCAAAAATCGTCGTAGGCATTGCAGCAGTAATACTTATTGTTGTCGGGGGCTATTTTGCCTTCAACTATTATAAGGGCAATCAAGATGCACTTGCGCAGTCGGAAATGTTCCAAGCTGTCTATTATTTTGAAGCAGATAGCCTGGACAAGGCTTTAAATGGCGATGGAAACAACCTGGGTTTTCTTCAGATCATCGACGAATTTGGAATCACAGATGCTGCTAATCTGGCGAATTACTATGCTGGAGTAAGCTACCTTAAACAGGGCAAGTTCGAATTGGCCCGGCTGTACCTTGAGGATTTCAGCGCCAACGATCTATTGATACAGGCCCGGGCGTATAGCCTGGTCGGTGACACGTACATGGAAGAGGAAAAATACGATGATGCCGCGAAGTTCTATCATAAAGCTGCAAACTATGAACCTAACAAATATTTCTCACCTGGGTATCTGATGAAAGAAGCGTTGGCGTACGAAAAACTCAATCAAAACGATAAAGCAAGGGAAACGTACGACAAAATTATTAACCAATATTGGGAATCATCAGAATATCAGAACGCTAGGAAGTTTAGAGCGCGGTTAGAGCCCAATTCTTAAATTTTAGATAAAAAATAATGGGGATAGATTTTATCTATCCCTTTTTTTGTTCCAAAGGGTATCTCAAAAAATAATTTCGTATGGCTGGACCGTTAACATCAGGCAAGGTTAGTTCCAAGGTTAATCTCGCTAAGAAGACATTTGCCATTGTCGTGGCGGAATGGAATGAAGAAATAACCGAAGCACTTTACGACGGCGCCGTCACATGCCTTAAATCCCATGGCGTAAAAAAAGAAAATATCATTCGGAAGAGCGTTCCAGGCAGTTTTGAACTGTCATTGGGGGCCCTCTGGCTCGCTGAAGAAAAGAAAGTAGATGCAGTGATCTGCCTAGGCTGTGTCATTCAGGGCGATACCCCGCACTTCGATTATATCTGTCAGGCCGTTGCGTACGGAATAACCCAGGCAGGACTTAAGACCAGAAAGCCGGTGATCTTTGGCGTGATAACGACATTGAATCATCAGCAAGCCCTGGACCGGGCTGGAGGGAAATTCGGAAACAAAGGCGAAGAAGCTGCCTTGACTGCCATTAAAATGCTCAATTTTTAATTTTAAAACTCACAAAAAAGCTCCTATTGGTGGAGCTTCTCTTTCTTACCAAGGTCGGAGATCACATATTTTTTATGATCTCCTCACCAAATTCTGAACACTTTAACAACGTCGCACTTTCCATCAAGCGGTGGAAGTCATAGGTCACCCTCTTTTTTGAGATAGCGGCCTCAAGTCCTTTGTAAATCAATTCCGCAGCCTCGTTCCAGCCCATATATTCAAACATCATAACACCGGAGAGTATTACAGAACCGGGATTGACTTTGTCCTGCCCGGCATATTTTGGTGCTGTACCATGAGTAGCTTCAAATATCGCATGGCCCGTAGTATAGTTTATATTTCCACCAGGCGCGATCCCAATTCCTCCAACAATAGCAGCCAGGGAATCTGAAATGTAATCGCCATTTAAGTTCAAAGTGGCCACTACGGAATATTCATCCGGACGTAGCAGAATTTGTTGTAGAAACGCGTCGGCAATGGCATCCTTGAGAATTAGTTTATGCCCGCCCCTTTCTATTACCTGCCATGGGCCCCCATCCAGATCGACGGCCCCAAATTCGCGCTTCGCCAAAGCATATCCCCAGTCGCGGAAGCCACCTTCTGTAAATTTCATGATATTTCCCTTGTGTACTAAAGTCATATCTGGCTTCTTGTGCGTCAACGCATACTCCAACGCTGACCGGACCAATCTTTCGGTGCCTTCCCGCGATACGGGCTTGATCCCTATGCTCGAGCTTTCCGGGAAGCGGATCTTACTATAGCCTTTTGGAAAATTCTCCTTGAAAAGGCGCATGAATTTCTTGTGATCTTCCGAACCCTCTTGGAACTCTATTCCGGCGTATATATCCTCCGTATTCTCCCTGAACAAAACCATATCCGTCTTATGCGGTTCCCTCACAGGAGAAGGAACCCCTTTAAACCAACGCACCGGTCGTACGCAGGCATATAAATCCAGTTCCTGACGAAGTGCGACGTTAAGGGAGCGAATACCGCCTCCTACGGGAGTTGTCAGCGGCCCCTTTATTCCAACCAGGTAATCCTTAAAAACTCCGAGCGTCTCATCTGGCAACCAATTACCCGTTTTTTTAAATGCTTTTTCTCCGGCCAGAACTTCCTTCCAGTTAATCTTACGCTTGCCTCCAAAGGCTTTCTCAACAGCTCTGTCAAAAACTTTCTGAGACACTGGCCAGATATCTATACCGGTACCATCACCTTCAATAAAAGGGATCGTGGGTTTATCTGGCACATTGAGTTTACCATTTTGGAGACTGATTTTCTGATCGCTCATTTTTATAAGAGTTAATGATTTTTACCCTCAGAAGAGGGGCTTGCTTTTTGCGGGCGGCAAATTAAAAAAATAAGGTTACAATCGAAGGATATTTTTTATATCATAAGCGTTTATCAACGAAATACTAAATATGAGATCGTTTGCACTGTCTGCGTTTTTATTTTTACTAATGACGGGCTTCAACGCGAAGCCGGCCTTAAATGAAGTTTGTCTGTCCAAAGAGGAAAAAAAACTTTATGATCTCATTATGGACTATAGGAGGAGTAAGAGTTTGGACGCCATTCCTATCTCATCCAAGCTCACTCTCGTGGCGCAGACACACGCAAGGGATCTTGCCGAGCATTACGAATTCAATCCAAAGAATAAATGCAACCCTCATAGCTGGTCTGAAAAAGGCAAATGGACGTCTTGCTGTTACACCAATGACCATAAGGAAGCCAGCTGCATGTGGACCAAACCTCAGGAAATTGCGGGCTATTCTGGAAATGGATTTGAAATCGCATACTACAGTTCCTTAGGTGCTTCGGCGCAGGAAGGTATTGATGGCTGGAAGATTAGTGCAGGACATAATCCGCTTTTAATAAATAGCGGGTCATGGAGCAAGGTTAAATGGAATGCAATAGGAATAGGAATTTACAAGGAATATGGGCTGGTCTGGTTTGGCGAGGTTGAGGACGAATCCACTCTCAGAATCTGCCATTAAAAAATTCCCTGTTTTGAAAAAAAAATTCCCAATTAAAGACGCAAATAGTCTAATTATCTATTGAAACCGCCTGATTCCGCCCTTTTTGTGGTTGGCGCAATATTGGAGTCCCTGTATGCACACCAAGAACTGCATTTATGTTATTCAGGTTTTTCTTCAGCCGACTCTCAGCCGAAAAACAGGTCGCGTACCTGAAGAAAAAGGGTATTGCCTTAGGTACCCGAGTGAAGGGAGGCCGTAAGATCTACATTTATATGTTGAGCGACTTGTTTATCGAAGTCTTCTATAAAAACGACAATGCGGACGAAGCTCCCGAGAAGCTTAATATGCTTAAGGGTCTAAAAAGTCTTAACGATTACCTGGCGAACGAATTTAAGACGAGCTTCTAATTTCTCACTTTGATTTTAGCACTTTCGACATGGTTTCGCCTATCTCCGCGGGGGAATCCACGACGGTTATACCGCACTCCTTCATAATTTTCATTTTGGCAGATGCCGTGTCCTCGGCTCCTCCAATGATAGCACCTGCGTGACCCATCCTTCGCCCGGGTGGCGCGGTTTGACCAGCGATAAAGCCCACCACAGGTTTCTTGTTTCCTTGTTCCTTGATCCAACGTGCAGCTACCGGTTCATAGCTGCCCCCAATCTCTCCTATCATGACTATGGCATCCGTTTCCGGATCATTCATTAGCAATTCCACCGCATCCTTTGTTGGTGTTCCGATTATAGGATCTCCACCAATTCCGATTGCCGTAGAAATTCCAAGACCTGCCTTTACGATTTGGTCGGCAGCCTCGTAAGTGAGTGTTCCGGACTTGGATACGATCCCAACTCTACCTTTCTTGAAAACAAACCCAGGCATGATTCCGACTTTTGCTTCGCCAGGTGTAATGACCCCCGGGCAATTTGGACCGATAAGAATCACCCCTTTGTTTTGAAGGTATTTCTTGGCCACCATCATATCCTTTACCGGTATACCTTCCGTGATTGTGATGATAACTTTTATTCCGGCCTCCACCGCCTCCATGATTGCATCTCCGGCAAAAGCGGGAGGCACAAAAATTATTGAAACATCTGCTCCTGTTTTTTCAACAGCTTCCTTCACTGTGTTAAAAACCGGTCGGCCTAAGTGCTCATTTCCTCCCTTGCCCGGTGTAACACCTCCGACAACGTTTGTTCCGTATTCTATCATTTGTCCGGCATGGAACGACCCCTCGGAGCCAGTAAAACCTTGGACGATTACTCGTGAATTCTTATTTACCAATACACTCATGGGCTTGTTTTTATGGGCTGCACAAAAATAGAATATTAATGCTTTCAGCCAAACCCCGCCAATAAAGCAAAGAGCTGCCCTCAATCGGACAGCTCTTCGATTTTTCAGTCCTGAATATGTGAATCACTATTTCTTAACAGGCTTTTTCAGCGCGTTACGCAAGAGGAAGTTATCATAGGCTTCCTGGTACTGAGGAACGTCGGGCGCAAGTTGGATCGCCTCGAGATAAGCCGTGCCTGCGTCGATGAGGAGGTTGTTTTGCTCATAGAAGCCGGCTATCAACAACTTGTTGAGCGCATTGGGCTCGGCCGTTGGGTTTTCGATTTCACGTAAAGAATTCTTGATCCTGTCTTTATCGGCCTTCGATAGTTTCTTTAGTGTATACTTGTCGGAGATTTTATTCTTGTTGGACAGTGAGGAGACCTCCACAATAATGTTGTCTTCATTAGCGAAGTTCTGATTGTTTAATTGAACAGCCACGGTATTTTCAGGTACTTCAACCCTACCCAAGTCATCATCGAACAAACTCTTGAATGTTACTATATAGGGGCCCGGCGCTGCTTCAGAATCCCAGCCTATGATTACGTCATTATTATAAACAACTGCCAACTCCGGCTTGGGAAGATATACCTGAATGTTGTCTGTTCCCCGATCAACTGCACCAGTTGCTGCAAGACGATTTTTCGGCGACGTGGCGGAGCTTAAGATGAAATCTGTGTACTTATTTAAAACACTAGAACCCCCGTTAACTTTCGCTGCCAGATCCACGACTTTATAGTTTCCGGATTGCTTCAGTTCCAACGCCTTTCCACTGACGTGGACCAGACCGAGGTATGCGTTTTCAGAGATCTTTAATTCGTCTGCTGATTTAAGACTCAATCCTACCTTCAACTGCTGCCAGCTATTTCCTGACTTCAGTTCGTTCTTGCCCTTATTTACAAGGACTTTGAACGCATAATCCTGTGCCGGACAGTACCCAAATGCCAAAAGGAGGACTGCGAAGAAAGCCATTCTACGTGATTTCATGGTAAGAGAAATTTTAAAGGGAAGGACTTATTTAGACAAAAATAAGATAATCCATTGAGAAATTTTATACCACCTATAAACGGAAAAAGCCGCCGCGCGGCTTCATTTTTCTTAAAATATTTTATCTATTTTTTAATTCCGTGCCGGATCAAAAAGTCATCATAGGCCTCCCTGTAGGAGGTGACATCAGGTGCGAGTTTGATGGCTTCTTCGTAGGCCGAAATAGCATCTATAAAGAGATTGTTCTCCTCATAAAAACCCGCTAAAATGAACTTATTTAGAGCAGTTTGCTCCTGAACCTCGCCCATAATCTCATTTAGCGACTTCTTGACGTTTTCCTGTTCCGCAGGAGCGAGCTTCTTAATCAAATGCTGCTTGGAAACCTGTTTGGGGTCATTCTTGGCCTTTACTTCAATCAAAAGCGCGTTCTCCTTCGAAAATTTGGGATCAGTTAAATCGATTTGGTAACTAGCCTCGGGGGTTTCCAATTGCGCCAACTCATCGTCAAACATGTTTCGAACCGTTATAATATAGGGTCCAGGTACGTTGGTTCCTACCCAGCTAATAATTGCGACGTTATTGTAAATTCCAGAATGTTGATTTTGCGGTAATAGTAACTGAATGGCTGCATTATCACCGCGATCCACTGCTCCGGTAGCGCTCAGCCGGTTCTTTTTGGCTTCGGGTGAGTTACTACTAAGGATGAAATCTGTATACTTGGTCAAAACACTGCTACCGGTCTTTACTTGAGCGGCAAGGTCTGAGACCTTATAGCTTCCAGGTTGCTTTAACTCCAGTGGTTTGCCTGTAGCATGTACTAAGCCCATATAAGCATTTGCGCTAAGCTTAAGCTCATCATCATTTTTTAAGCTGGCGCCTGTCTTAACAGGAAGCCAGTCACTGCCGGATTTGACTTCATTTGCTCCTTTATTCGCGAGGACTTTGAATGCATAGTCTTGCGCCTGGGTGAAAGAGATGAAAATGGAAAGAGAAAGAGTCAATACGCTAGCTTTCATGATTATTTAAATTCAAGACTGTGGCAAGTTAAGATTCTTCGGTATTTACCGCGGTTAATACAGCATCGTCTTTTGGGGTAATCATAAACCATCCCTTTATCTTAAAATACATGTTTTTGATTACACTCATATAAATCTCGTAAACATCTCCTACTAATGCTACTGCCGCTAAGGTAAGTGTTACATTCAGTTTAAATGAAAACCAATGAAAGATCATTACCATTAATACTGTATACAGCAATAACTGAATGAGCTGCAAAAGTTTGGTAATGCCGTCATACCAAAGGGGCAAATGAGTGTTGATTAACGAAAATAGTGCCACATTCAACAAACAAAGAATTATTGCCATCGCAACTTCCTGCCATTCGGCCATTTGATTAACGTAGTCCTCATTTAAGATCATTGAAACGATATTGGCGTGAACTACAGCTCCAAACATATCGGGATTGGCCCTGCCAGCTAGCTTTTTATTTAAGGACGTGTAAAACTTATCATCCCAGGAAGGGTCGCCTAAATATGATCCTAAAAATCCGAAAATCACGATCTTGTCTTTTAACATGTCGGGCATGAAATTTCCCGAACGAACATCGTCGACGTCAAGTGTATAAAACATATTCGGATAGCCTGTTGATCCAAAAATGTCATATACATTGCCGCGATAATTAATCACCTCCTCGTAATTGTTTCTCTCTAGAAATTTTTTCGTTTTCACCGAGTCGTATTCCATTGCTATCTCGACTGCGAATGCATAGTTTGTTTTGCCATCGACCTCGATTCTCGGATTGAATACACGGCAGGTCTTTGCATCATCCTGGAACTCAGCATCTGTGTCCAGGTTTGCATAGCCCTCGCGAACGGCAAAGTCGCTAAACATCGGATCAGACCTCCTTAGCGAATCGTATTGGTTTGGCGGCAGAAGCGTATCAGCTTGAAGGACTTTCGTAACAAGAACAACGTTGCCCGCTTCTTGTATAGCATTGCTCAATAACAAATTACCCATGACATCCCTCAACTTTGGACAGTTGACTGTATCTCTCAACAAAGAAGGACATCCAAAAAAACTATCGATACCAATTACCTTTGGCTTATGTTGACTGATGATCTTGATTTCTTCCGCAATTTCGCCTCTTGATAAATCGCCGATATTAACCACCACAATATTTTGATCAACATCTGGATCTTTACGAAGGTTTGAAAAAACGTAATCTGTCAACTGGATATCTGACAAAGCCTGACCGATTGAATCAAATGCGTTGAAAATGTTTAGGTTGGATATTCCAAGAATTCCCCACATCAAGAGAAATACGAGGAGCGTAGCCAGAACACAATCAATCCAAAAATTTCTCATATTGATTCACGAGTGTTAAGTAAATTTAGAAATTTAAGCGAGCATTACGAGAATCTTGAAGCAATCGATCAAACCCAGGCCGCCTTTAAAATCGTTAGCAGATGGTGTTTTGCAAGGTGACCGTATGATCCTAAGCCAAGCTATAACAGTTATTGAGAGTAATCTAGCCGACGATCGGAAATTAAGCACACGGCTTTTAGAGAAAATCATACATGCAACAGGTAAATCAATTCGTATTGGAATTACGGGTGTCCCGGGAGTTGGTAAAAGCTCTTTCATTGAGTCCTTCGGCACGCACATCACAAGCCTCGGGAAAAAGCTAGCTGTTTTGACGGTGGATCCCAGCAGCCAAATTACCAAAGGAAGCATACTCGGCGACAAGACTCGGATGGAAGGACTTTCAAGACAGCCATCAGCTTACATCCGACCAAGCCCGTCGGGAAGCACATTGGGAGGTGTCGCTCAAAAAACAAATGACGTGATGCTATTGTGTGAAGCTGCAGGCTACGAAATTATAATCATTGAAACTGTAGGCGTCGGCCAGTCTGAGGTAAGTGTAAAAAATCTCGTAGACTTTTTTTTGCTCCTCATGCTGGCAGGTGCAGGCGATGAACTGCAGGGAATAAAGAAAGGTATCACTGAAGTTGCTCATGCGATTGTCATTACAAAAGCTGACGGTGACAATATCAAAAATGCCCTCGCTGCAAAAGCTTCTTATGAGCAAGCATTGCACCTTAACCCATCAACTGGCACGGCTTGGACGCCGAAGGTTTTGACGACGTCGGCTCACACCAAAAAGGGTATCGAAGAAATCTGGCGGTTGATAACATCATATGTTGATCAGTCAACAGCAGACGGCACGTTTGTCACGAATAGAAAGGCACAAAATAATGACTTGCTCCAAATTTATTTTCAAGAGCTCTTGGGTTTGGATGTTGCGCGATTTCGTTCATGGCAATCCGAAAGAGAGAAATTGCAGGGTAAAGTTTTCGAAAAAAAAATTTCTGCGAATGCTGCAGCGGAAAAGTTGTTAAGAACCTATCATAGTGCAATTAGGGAAAATAGTGAATAGACGGAGTCTACAACTGCAAATAATCTCTAAACCAAAAAGCCGTCTCAACATCTTCAATTTCACCAGAGGGATTCAGTTTTTTATACCGGTATGTTTGTCGAACAACCTCGCCTGCCACGATTTGTATTTCCCTTTTGAATAACGGACCATCATAGACAAACGTATGAAACTCGCCGTTTTCCCCGCAAGGATCGACACCTTGCGGAAGGGTCTCAACAAAATGATCATCGATTATTCCTCCTACTCGATCGATTGAGAACAAACTAGCGTTAGCCGCGCAAATTCTCGTTTTGAATCCGGCTGCAATTATCTCCTTCAATATAAAGCTGCTTTCAAGTCCCCAAAGCGGAAATATGGCAGACAGTCCAGAGGGTTTCAACAGAAGTATCCTGTATTCCTTTAGATCCTGAAGATGTATGTCACCGAAGGCAACTCCTACAATACCTTCCTCGACACATCGCTGATAAAACGTTCTTAAATGACTTTCGTACGCACTTGTGCCATCGGTGGAAGGAATATGAATTTTTTCCAGCGGAATTCCGATTTCCTCCGCCTGTCGTTCAATAAGCGTTTCCGATACCCCGTGTAAGCCAACTCTTTTTGTGCCTGCGTCAATAACGGTATGGATGTTCGCAACCTCAAAAGTTTTTGATGTTAGGATCTTGTACAAGGCTAACGCCGAATCTTTGCCCCCACTCCAGCTAACCGTAATTTTTTGTCTCAGTCGCTCTTTACCATAAGGACAATGCCGACATCCATTCTGACAGCAGTAACCTCGTTTGAGGTGATATGCTTCCGTGAAGACCAACAAGCCATTTTCCCAATAGTAGTCTTCACTGTAGCTCAAGGTAGTTGGGATTTTTGCTTACCATCTAAAATTTAGCTTTGCGGTGGCACTCCTTCCTCGAGTTTGAAATCCGATTATTTCCCGATAGGACTCGTCCAGAATATTTTCCACTTTTACGCCCAACATAAACCCCTTCGACACTTCCCAGTTAAGTCCGATATCTATCAGGTCGTAGTATTCCACTTCAAATTGGTTTAAAGCTCCGTAAGGACCGAGTGTTTCATCATAACCGGAATCGAACCGCGATCCGGTATAACGGTATGCCGCACTCATCGTAAGGTTGGTTCGCAGCTTATAACTCAATTCCGCATAGGCCATGAAGCTCGGTCTTCTGACTAGCTTATCGACGTTAACATCGCCGGTAACAAACGTACCATAATTGAATAACTGCACATGATGTCCACCAGTTTGTTGCGTATTGATATCCGAAGGATCAATGGAAATTGTTCCCTCGATCCAGGTTACGTTACCGCGCAACTGGAACTTGTCAACTTCGGTACTTCCTTCTATCTCCAGGCCGTTTACAACCTGCCGGGCAATATTCAGGTAAGTGTCTCCCATGTTATCAGAAAAAGTCAATTCTTCAATGGCCGTATTCTTGTTCCACAGGTATACGTATTCAATGGAATTCTTGGTTTCTGTCCGAAAGGCTGAAAAAGTCACGTAACTTCCTGGCTTAAATTCTTTCTTTATTCCCAATTCTAGTGACATTGATTCTTCTGGCTTCAAATTCCGATTACCACGGGTAGTATATGCGTTAAAACCTTGTGACGGATCGTATAATTGGTACAAGGAAGCCGGATTAAATCCTGTCGACAGAGAGGCGTAAAGGTGCGTGTTGCTAAAATAGTAAGATGGATTTGCTTCGAAGGTCCAGTGATTCCCGAATAAAGAATGATCACTCCACCTAGTGCCAACGGCGAAATTGAAATGGTCAAGTTTAAGTGTTACGTGTCCGAAGGCGTAATTGGTTGAGGCCGACGTATCAAGCGTGTCGTAATTTACGATCGATGTGAATTCGCCAAAAACCGAGCGGCTAAAGTAAAAAGTATTGAAGTTCATATCCTCTCCATAACGGCCCCCGCCGGCTACGGCGATAAATCGTTGATGATGATAGTTCAGCTGTAATTCATTCGTGTTAATTTTACCTCTATAAAGTCCATTGATAAACGTTGCATCATAGTTACCAATCTCGTCTACAATCGATGAATCGTTCAAGCTGAGTCTCTTTGAATCGCTCCATGAGCCGACCCCGGCAATTCGCCAATCGTCCGTTAATTGATAGCTAAGTTGATAGTTGACCAGATTCCGTTTGAAATCAAGGTATGCATTGTCGTCATCATTGTATGCGCCGTCGTCAATATCAGCACGCTGATCTGTTCTTTTGTAGGAGACAAAGCCATTCCAAAGGTTATTCTTGAATCCCGCTTTCACATACGCATCGGTTTTTTCGAAATCATCCTTATCTGCTGTATGATAAACCCCGGTGTCCGTTAGTGTATCCAAGGAGGCATTAAGGCCATTCACATTTTGATTAAATAGAGATCCTGTGAAGTAAATCCCACTTTTCAGGGTATAATTCGCGCTTACGTTCTGTGATAAAACTGAGGATGAGTTTCCAAAGGTTCCTCCAGATAGGCTGACATCACCATGGAAACCGGGGTTGTGTCCTCTTTTTGTAATGATATTAATCACGCCTCCTACAGCTGCCCCGCCGTACAAGGTGCTGTGAGAACCACGTATTATTTCTATGCGATCAACATCTGTGAGCGACAATTCATTGATGTCTATAGCTGCGTTTGGCGACGAGGGATCGGTAATTCGCACGCCATCAATCAAGACGGCTGTCTGATTGCTGTTGGCGCCCCGCATGAACAAGCTTTGAGAACTGCCCGGGGTTTGATAAGCGCCAACGACGTAGATACTACCCTGGCTGGAAAGCAATTCACCAACTGAACTGAAACTGCTTTTTCTGATGAAATCGTTGCTAATGACGGCAGCACTTCTAGGGGCTTCGATAAGCATTTGGTCGTACCGGGTGGCCGTTGTGACAACCTCATCAAGCATGGTTGTTTTTAATGAATCCTGAGCAACAACCAGGTGTGAACAGGCATTCAAGGTCAAGATTAATTTGTAAAATTTTCTCACAGCATTTTGGGTTTGCCAAGTTGTAAATACCATGAGCTCTGGAAGAAATGAAAATAAACAGGGATAAGCCCATCTACTCATTGCCTTTCACCCGAAAGCTCTGATTAAAATTTAGATTTGTGGCAGGTCTCCTGGCTTTTCACTTGCTGACGCCTTCCCATGGCGCGAATTGCGACACAGTGGCAATCGGATTGTCAGCATTACGATATGAATTACAGTTGCGGGGACAGCTCCGGAATTGATATGTATCACACCGGTATTCCCTTTTAATCTTCTGATGTTGTAACAGCAGAAGAACCAAAATCCGAAACAAACGTAAGCCACTCCGTTGTATTTTGCAAATGCGCTATCGTCACAATTTATTTGTCACTCCGACTTCAGGGCTTTCTGATCATCACCACTGGAACCGCTATCTTGCAAACATGAGGCATATATTCGTATTGAGAGTGACTGTGATTTTGATCCTAATTGGCTGTCAGAAAGAAAAGAGTGCTGACACCTATGCCACTAATAATTCAGCGACAACCATCCAGTATGCGACAGGATTCAGGGTCGCATATCAGGACGACGGTACCAAGCTGGTTGAAGTATTATATCCATTCCAGGGAGCGACGTCAGGATACAAGTACTTATTAGTATCAAAAGGAAAGACCGTTCCATCGCATGAGGCTGATGTGCGCATAATCCGCATCCCGTTATCATCAATAGTTTGCACATCAACAACCCATATACCGCTTCTGGATTACCTGAATGAAACCGACAAACTATCGGGGTTCCCTACCACGGACTACATCAGCTCAGAACGGGCGCGAAACCGGATTGATGCCGGCAAAGTTCAGGAGCTAGGTGTGGATAAAGGGTTGAATCTTGAACGTATTGCCATGTTAAAGCCCGATATGGTCCTGGGCTATACGATGAACAGCGACTACGGGCAATTTAAGAAAATTGAAGACTTGAATGTACCGGTTGCTATAAATGCTGAGTATCTGGAAAAACACCCTCTCGGCAGAGCAGAGTGGATAAAATTTATGGCGCTTTTTTTCAACAAAGAGGAAGAAGCGGACTCTGTTTTCAAGACCATCGAAAAAGATTATCTAAACACGAAAGCTCTAGTGGATAATGCCGCCGAAAGACCCTCGGTGTTAAGCGGCGTTGTTTATGGTGATGCATGGTTCCTGCCGGGCGGCCAGAATTATGCCGCCAAATTACTGAGAGACGGTGGTTGCAACTATTTGTGGAGCAATGATACTTCAAACGGATTCCTCGAATTAGACTTTGAATCGGTCTATGAAAGGGCTTACAATGCGGACTTATGGATTGGCGTAGGTTCATTTGAGTCTATGCAGGAAATTCAACATGCCGATCATAGATATGCGAGGTTCAGGGCTTACCGAGAAAATCAAGTCTACACATCCAATGCGCGCAGAGGGGCAAAAGGGGGAAGCGAGTTTCTGGAGCTTGGTTACTTGCGACCTGACCTAATTTTGAAAGATCTTGTCAAAATCGCTCATCCTGAATTGTTGGAAGACCACGAGCTATTCTTTCACAAAAAGCTGGAATAATCCTTAGTGAGCCTGACCGACTAAATGAGGACTCATGCGTATGGTCATGCCGTTAGAGCTTCCGTCAGAATTTCAAGTCCTGCATCCTGAAGCGCTCCGAATCCTCCGTAAATATTTACTAGATTATTAAAGCCAAGCTTTTTCATGATGGAGATAGCGGTCATGGAACGATAGCCGCCTCCGCAATGCACGATATATTTTTTGTTCTTATCAAGGCTGGCTAGGTTGTCAGGAAAGTCTGCAAGTGGTAAAAAAATAGCTCCTTTAACATGACTTACATTCCATTCGCCTGGCTTCCGGACGTCCAGAATGATGGCTCCTGAATTTAATTCCTCCTGAATTTTATCCCCGGCGATAGAGTCAACGTGATCTAGCGGGCCATCGTATGCTGACGGTCCGCCTTGTAAGTAGCCAGTAATCTTTTCATACCCGACTCTTGCAAGCCTCAATACACTCTCAACTTCCTTGCCGGGTTCGGTTACTAGGACAAGTTCCCGTTGAATATCAACCAGTGTACCCACCCAGACCGCAAACTGACCGTTAAGTCCAATATTTATCGAGCCGGGTAAGAATCCCTTTTCGAAGTCGTCCGCCGCGCGTGTGTCAAGTATGTAAGCTCCATTATCAACGGCTTTTTTGAACTGCTGCAGGGTTAAAGGCTTTGTATTCCTGGTGATCACGTCGTCGATAGGAGTATAGCCAGTTTTATTAATACGCGCATCCTCAAAGAAATACGCAGGAGGAGGCAAAATTCCTTCCGTTACTTTTTCAATAAATTCTTCTCGGGACATTTCCTGAAGGGCGTAATTAAACTTCTTTTGTTCGCCGATCGTAGAGAATGTTTCTTTTCCAATACTCTTTCCACATGCGGAACCGGGACCGTGTGCCGGGTACACAATGACATGGTCGGCCAATATTTTTATTTTTTGTTGAAGGGAATCATACAACATGCCCGCGAGCGTTTCACTGGATATGACACCGTCTAGTAAATCGGGTCTGCCCACATCACCTACAAACAAAGTATCGCCTGTAAAGACCGCATATTCTTTTCCGTTTTCATCGATCAACAAGTAGCACGAAGATTCCGGCGTATGGCCAGGGGTATGCAGCACGCGTATTTTAACCCTTCCAAGTTTAAATTCCTCACCGTCCTTAGCATTGTAAACCTCATAATTTGTATTTGCCTCGGGGCCATATATAATTGGCGCGTTAACTTTCCTTGACAAATCGATGTGTCCAGAGACAAAATCTGCGTGGAAGTGAGTTTCGAAAACGTACCGAATGGTTGCTCCGCGTTGATTGGCAAGCGATAAATACGGTTCGGTCTCGCGCAGCGGGTCAATGATGGCTGCATTGCCTTCTGACTCGATATAGTATGCCGCTTCAGCGAGGCAATTTGTATACAGCTGTTGGATATACATCTCTTTTTGCTTTTAATTTGACAGGTATCTTACATCCCTCCTTATACCGTCTACCGGACAAATTTCATAAAAATTATTTGATTCCATTTTCTGATCTAACTTTGTGCTAGATGAAACGTGTGAAAAACATTTTTTGCGTTGTAATCCTCTGCTTCTGCTCCCTATTTGCCAGAGGGTATAGCGTGTTTGAGGACAACGGCAAGGTAGGCCTTAAGAACGAGGCTGGTAAAGTCTTAATACCGGCAAAGTATGAGGCTCTTGGCTGGAGCGATGGAAAGTTCTCAATCATGAGTAATGCGACTGGCTATCGCACTGGCGGAAAATGGGGGTTGATAAATATTTCCAACCAGCTTATCACTAAAGCGGAGTTCGAAGAAATCTCTCCAGTCGACGCAACACTACTGTTTGCAAGAAAAAGATCTCCGTTATCACTTCGTGTAGTCTCCGGGGTCATCAATCCTGCGGGTAAAGAAATTATTCCATTTCAATACGACGATATCAGACTGTCTTCCCTTCGCGCCATTGTTTTTAGCAAAGTCGGCGATCAATACAAGTACGGACTGATAGATCTTGAAAACAGAATGCTCATTCCTCAAACGTTTAAGAATATAAAATCCGTTGGTAGCCTGCGCTATGCTGCAGAAAATTTCGAAGGTAAATGGGCTCTGTTCACAGATATCGGCAAGCAGCTTACAAACTTTGATAACGATAGCATGTCACACTTCAAAAAGGACTATGCCATTATATATCAAAGTGGACGTCAGGGTCTCATAGACCGGAATGGAGTCACTAAAATTGAAGCTCAGTCTCAAGAGATTCAAATCAAAGGGGATGGTAAAGTTTCCACAAGGCAAACCGCCACATGGTTTTTTCTAAGCGGGGAAAACAAGCTCCATCAAAAAGTATCGGCCGACTCGGTGGGGGAAATCAGTAAAAATTTGTTGGCGATCAGGAATTCAGGCGCAATCCAACTCACAGATTACACCTTAAAACCTGTATCGACGATAAGAATGCATTCGCTTGAAAGTTTTCGAAATGGAACGGCTATATTCTGTATAGACGGAAAATGTGGTGTAATTAGAGGTGATGGTAAGGTGATAATTCCGCCAAATTATTCAGCGCTGAAGCGTGATGGCCACTATTATCCGTCGCATCAAAAGCTAACGGGTAAAGACGGATGGATACTGCTTGACTCAACAGGCAGATCTCTTCACACCAAAATGTACGATGCCATACTTCCCTTCAATGGTCGTTTCTTCCCCGTTATCAGCAGAAACTTCTGGGGCGCCATTAACCCGGATGGGAAACAAATACTTTCTTGTACCTATGACTCTATACTTCAGCAACACGGCGACAAGATTGTCGTAAAGTTTCACGGTCAATATGGAATCATCAATCAAAGAGAGCATTGGCTTGTTACGCCGAGGCCCAACAAAATTGTGCTCATAGGCGACGATCGTTTTCTAGAATTCGGGTCTCCGACGGTGTACCTTAAGTCATTGGATAATAATATTGTATATTTTTCTGAGAACAGACTTGAGGTGCGGGAAGAGAGCTTGTTCGAATACCTTCCCTCAGGCACGATATGGGAGATTGGAATGAATGGTGTAATACTTGACCGGAAGCTATTGCCCGAGCGCGTAGAAAAGATCTACCCCGAAAGTGAAGGCTTACGAGGGATAAAGAAGAATGGTCAGTTCGGATTCATTGATTCGCAAGGACGACTGAGAATCGCCAATCGCTACGACGACATCCAGCCGTTCAGCGACGGATATGCTGCCATGAAAATCAGAGGAAAATGGGGCTTCATTGGTCACGATGACAAAATCGCCATACAACCGATCTTTGATGAAGTGTCTGCCTTCAAGAATGGCCTGTCCGTTGTCAAACAAAAAGGACTGTTTGGTGTTGCTGCGACATCTGGCAAACTTGTACTCTTCCCTCGCTACCAGTCAATCGAGATTTTGCCTCACCGTAATATTATAATCCGGCAGGACAATTTAGTCGGACTTGCGGATGCGCAGGGTAAAATACTCATCAACCCAAAATATAGCCAACTGAGAGATCTGAACAATGGATACATAATTGTCGAGCGCAATGGAAAATATGGTGCCATTAGTCTGAAGGGCATCAGTACAATACCGCTGATTTACGATTACATCAGCTACGATGCCTATAATGATGTTTTCTTGGGCAAGGTTAACGCCCAGTGGAGCGAGGTGAGATTTTGAAATGTTGACCGTTAACCGTTATTAGTTATCCGTTAATAGTTAATAGTGGGTGCGGGGAAGGGTGTGTCGCTCGATCCCGATTAGTGCAGGATGTCAATCGGTAACATTATTAATTTGTAGTCTTGTCCATTCTTCGCCATTCGAGTTGTAATCGAGCGACACACCCTCGCTCACTCCCTATTAACTATTAACTATTAACGGATAACGGATAACGGACAACGGACAACGGAACTCTAGTCTTTCTTCGGAGCTCCGGGCGCACCTTTTCCAGAGCCCGAAATAGACTGGCGCATCTCCGTATCGGCCTGTACATTTTGCATTCTATAGTAGTCCATGATTCCCAGATTTCCCTTTTCAAAAGAGGATGCAATCGCTCTCGGTATCTCAGCCTCAGCCTCGATAACTTTTGCCCTTGCCTCCTGGGCTTTTGCCTTCATTTCCTGATCCAGTGCTACCGCCATTGCTCTGCGTTCCTCAGCTCTTGCTTCAGCAACCTTCAAGTCGGCGGAGGCCTGATCTATTTGCAGTTTTGCACCAATATTTGCTCCAACATCGACGTCTGCTATATCGATAGATAATATCTCGAACGCGGTACCTGCGTCTAGCCCACGGGATAGAACTAACTTTGAAATTTTGTCCGGGCTCTCCAACACTTCCTTGTGAGACTTGGCAGAACCGATAGAGGATACGATTCCTTCGCCTACACGTGCAAGAATTGTATCTTCACCAGCGCCACCGACCAATTGAGCTATACTCGCCCTAACTGTCACGCGAGCAATGGCAATTAACTGAATGCCATCAGAGGCAACCCCGGCGACTTTGGGTGTCGTAATTACTTTGGGATTAACGGAAATCTGAACAGCCTGGAACACATCGCGTCCAGCCAGATCGATAGCGGTAGCTTGTTTGAAAGTCAAGCTGATGTTCGCTTTGTCGGCCGATATCAAGGCACGAATTACGTTTGGCACGTTCCCACCTGCCAGGTAGTGGGTTTCAAGATCATTGGATGAAATCTGTAATCCGGCTTTCGTAGCCGTTATTAAAGAATCCACCACCACGCGAGGTGGTACTTTACGAATCCTCATCAAAATCAGGTTCAGCAAGCTAACCTTTACGCCTGAAAACAGGGCTGTGATCCAGAGATTGACGGGAACAAAATAAAGGAATATGAAAAAAAGGATGAGAAGACCAAAAATCAGTACTAGTAGAGAAACGGCTTCGGTGGGCATGATATTAATTAGTTTAAGGGTTCAACTATTATTTGATTGGATTGAATTCGAACGATCTTCACTCGCGTTCCGGTGTCTAAAAAAGTTCCCGTTGTTCGTACCTCAAAGTTCCGGTTTCCAAATTCGGCAGTTCCGATGGGTCGCAGGGCAGACCGCGTGGTTCCCTCATCCCCGACATTTAATTCTTTAAGCATGCCTTCATTTACCTTGCTGTCGATGGCGGACTTATGTGAAAACCGTGACCATGCCCGCGAACGAAAACTAAAGTAAAGGGTAACCAACGCTGCAGCTGATGTGCCCAGTAAAATGTAAAGCCCAATATCATTGCCAAAATGCCGATAGCTAATAACAATACCGACAATAGTAAAAATCAGGCCTAACAATCCCACCACTGTCGTACCTGGAATGAAGACGAGCTCAATAATTATGAGTCCCAGGCCTATCGCCAGCAGAGCTATGATGATTACCCACATGAACATGGAGCACGGATTTAAGGGACTACGAATGTGAGGATAATTTTCAATAAAATCTACAACCAGCTAGTATGCCCGTGCAAATAGAACTCGCTGTTCGGATGGTCTGCCCGAATAAATACAAACTCCCTTTTCTTTCTTGGAATCAAGCGGGATACAACGGATTGTGGCCTTGGTTTCATCCTTGATCGCAATTTCCGTTTCTATAGTGCCGTCCCAATGGGCAGAAACAAAACCCGTCTTCCCGTCCAAAATACTTTTGAATTCGTCGAACGAATTTGCTTCCGTGGTCAGGTTTTCTCTGAACTTTAAGGCTTTTTCGAACATATTTTTCTGAATGTCGTCCAGCAACTTAGGAATTTCATCGGCGATGCCTGCCAGCGGTCGGGTCTCCTTCGCTTTGGTGTCGCGCCTTGCGACCTCTATCGTAGCCTTATCGAGATCTCTTGGTCCTATTGCAAGCCTCACAGGAACTCCCTTCAACTCCCACTCTGCAAATTTGAACCCTGGTTTCTGTGTGTCTCTGTCGTCGAATCTTATGGCGTAACCTTGAGCTCTTAGCGACTTCATGATCGGATCAACAGCTTCAGAAACCTTCTTAAGTTCCTCGCCATTGCGAAAAATAGGTATTATCACTATATGGATAGGCGCTAATTTTGGTGGGAGGACCAAGCCGTCATCGTCAGAGTGTGCCATGATCAAAGCACCAATCAGCCGTGTGCTGACGCCCCACGAAGTACCCCAGACATAGTCGAGCGTGCCATCCTTGTTGGCAAATTTTACATCAAAAGCTTGGGCAAAATTCTGTCCCAGGAAGTGGGAAGTACCTGCTTGCAGCGATTTTCCGTCCTGCATCATCGCCTCGATACAATATGTTTCTACAGCTCCAGGAAACCTTTCGCCTTCTGATTTTCTGCCTTTTACAACTGGAACCCCCATAAATCTTTCGACGAACTCAGCATAAATGTCAAGCATCTGTTCGGTTTCGCGAACGGCTTCCTCCTGGGTCGCGTGTGCGGTGTGCCCTTCCTGCCAGAGGAATTCCGATGTGCGCAAGAAAAGCCTGGTACGCATCTCCCACCGTACCACGTTCGCCCATTGATTTATCAGCAATGGAAGGTCCCTGTAGGATTGGATCCACTTTTTATAGGTATTCCATATGATAGCCTCACTGGTCGGTCTCACGACCAGTTCTTCTTCAAGTCTTGCGTCTGGATCGACGATTAATTTTCCCATATTGTGCGGATCAGATTTCAAGCGGTAATGTGTCACGATGGCACATTCCTTGGCAAAACCTTCGGCGTTTTTTTCTTCAGCTTCGAACATGCTCTTTGGCACAAACAAGGGAAAATACGCATTTACATGGCCTGTATTCTTGAACATCGTATCCAGTGCTTGCTGCATCTTCTCCCAAATGGCATATCCATAGGGTTTGATCACCATACACCCCCTAACATCAGAGTGTTCCGCTAGATCAGCCTTTTTTACGAGTTCATTGTACCACAAAGAATAGTCTTCACTTCGAGTAGGTATTTCTTTCCCCATGCCTTGGTATAATTATTGAGTCTTTTTTTACAGAATCGCAAATATAAATTTAGTAGGAACAAATACTGCTTAAATTTTGTAGCTTTATCAACACTTTTAAAGCGTTTTAACGTTTCATAAGAGACAAGACTAAATTCAGAAAGATATGAAAAGCAGAGTGGCGTTATTAAGCTTGGTTTCAATGCTGTTAACTTTTGCCTTATCCGCTCAAGACATTGAGAATGATGACATGTATTTTAATTCGAAAGATCGTGCGAAGCTCAATGCGTCGAAAGTCAAGGAAGTTTCCTATACGGCCAGCATAAAAAAGAATAACAAGAAGGAGTTAGTCGAGCAGGAGTCCGTAAACCCTACCGACAGCTACTCTGCACGCAATGTTAATCCAGAATATGAAGCGCGCTCAAATTCGGAAACAGCTAAAGCCGACAACGAGGACTACTTTATAAATAACTATCAGTACAACAACGCGAACAATCTGAACAGGTGGAACAATAATTTCAACAATTGGTATAATAACCCCTGGTACGGAGGGAACTACTATGATCCATACATTAGTTCCTGGAATAGTCCCTATTATGGCAGTTATTACGATACCTGGGGCAATCCATGGCACAATCCTTATTACCGTTCAGGATGGTCAAGCTCGTTCAGCTATCATTGGGGGAACACCTGGAATTACGGATGGGGCCTGGGTTTTGGTTACAGCAACTATTGCAACCCGTATAACGCATGGGCATGGAACCCTTACTACGGCTACGGATATTCACCCTATTCGTACTACGGTGGATGGGGATACCCAAGCCAAGTAGTTATTATCGAATCAGGCAATCGTTATGGCCCTGCCTACGGAAAACGTAGTTCACGTAGCAGCGAATTGAGCCGCAATTATTCAAATAGAAGTACCCGTACTACCAACCCGGATGCGTTGAATTCAACCGAGACACGGCCGAAGATCGGCGGACGGGTAGGCACTAACTCGCGCACTCAGTCAGATTACTATAACCGTGGATGGAGAAATCAAACACAGAACTCAGGCTATGATAGCCAGAACTCAAACTCCAGCGGCGGCAGGTCATCATGGGAAAGCGATTCCCGGAGCTCTTGGAGAGATTCAAATTCGGGAAATACTACAAGGAGCTCGGGATTTGATAGTGGACGAAGCAGCACGGGTAGCTCGTCATCCGGCAGCTCTAGTGGCGGATCCAGTTCAGGTTCCAGATCCTCAGGCCGCGGCAACTAAGTAATTGTCTTTTTTAACTAACATGAAATGAAGAAAATTGTCTTCATAGTTATTCTTATGTCTTTTGGGTCCTTGACTATTGCCCAGGATTTCATTGATAACGCCTTATTGTTCAGCAGAACGCGGCCAAGCGGGAGTGCGCGTATCCAGGCCCTGGGTGGCGCTCAGGTTTCACTCGGCGGAGATTACAGCTCCGCCCTCTCCAACCCAGCTGGTTTGGGAATGTATAACCGTTCTGAAGTCACTTTTAGCCCCGGCTTAACAGTCAATGATATTTCGTCAAATTATCTCGGTGTAAAAACAGACGCCTCAAAATCCATGTTTGTTATTCCCGGGCTCAGTCTGGTATATCATCACGAGTCGGGCAAGGAACGAGGGTTTCTAGGAGGTAGCTTTGGTCTTTCCATGACGCGAACAAATGACTTCAACCGAAAATTCAATTACCAGGGTACGAATAGCGAAAACTCACTAATAGATTACTTCATTGATGATGCATATGGGATTGATCCCGAGTCGATGCTTTGGCGGCAAAATGAAGATCCTGGGGATAATTTTCGTACGTTGACTGCGATGGCGTTCAACAACTACCTCATTGAGGACTTTGTGGACAACACCGGCGAGTATGCCTACCGTTCGGTATTAAGTCCATTACCGGAAGAACCTGGTTTTCCAGCAGAGATCAGAACAATAGACCAGGAAGAATTAAGTGAGTCCAAGGGATCTCAATATCAGTGGTCCATTTCGTACGGCGCGAACTTTAGCGACAAGTTTTTCGTAGGCGCAGGAATTGGAATTGCTTCTATTCGCTACAAACTGACACAGATTTTCACGGAATCGAATTTCCGCTACAGTGAGGACCCTGACTATAACCCGATTGAACACTACAATGCTAATGAGAATTACGACATCCGAGGCACGGGGGTAAACTTTACGCTTGGGGCCATACTAAGACCAGTGGATTTTCTGCAGATAGGTGCTTCCTTTGTAACTCCCACTTATTATAGATTGACAGATACTTATTCAGCGCGCATTACAAGCGAATGGAATTATTTCGGCGATCCCGATAATTCAAGTTTTCCGCCTCAGCGCAATGTGACAGAGCATTTTGAAGACATCCCACTCATATCAGAATATAATTTATCCACACCCCTACGCGTAAGCACCGGAGTGACTTTCATTTCGAAGTTTGGGTTTATTACGGCAGATGTTGAATTTGTAGATTATTCAAATGCAAAATATAACTCAGATATCGATGATAACTTCGATGCAGAGAATAATAGTGTAAAAGCAGAATACCAATCAGTCATTAATTACAGGACTGGTGCCGAATACAGATACAAGATCTATAGAGTGCGCGGAGGGTTTAATTACATGGCGGATCCGTACCGGCAGACTGGGGATGTGGACCGCAGCGTAACATCTTTCAGCGGTGGCTTGGGAGTCAGAACAAAGAAGTTCTTCGCCGACTTAGGGGCAGTGTTTAGCTCGACCGAAACCCGCAGATCGCCATACTTTTCATCCATTGGTGTGAACCCGGTAGTGTTACAAGAACTCAAGACTGCAAGCTATATCCTAACGTTAGGGTTCACGTTTTAAGCCGGACAGCCCGCAGCAAATTTTCGAACGTTACATTTTCAAGTATGATGTGAGCCTTGCGATAGATCGGTCGTCGTGCATCGTGCATAATCTGCAATCTTTTCTTCCGTTCAATATCGTCGGTGGTGTGTAACAACGGACGGTCTGTAGCAGCAGCCAGCCTCAGGTTGAGTTCGTCAACCGGCACATCCAGAAAAATGCTAAGTCCCGACTCATTTATAATATCCATTCCATTATAAAAACAAGGAGCTCCGCCACCCGTACCCATAACAAAATCCTTATTGGACCCAGCCCAATCACGAAGAGTTTCAGCCTCTATCCTGCGAAAGTAATCCTCGCCATGCTGTGCAAAAATTTCACTGATGGATCTGCCTTCCCTCCCTTCAATTTCCCAATCCATGTCCACGAATGGCACTTGAAGAACTTCAGCTAGTTGCCTACCCAGCGTTGTCTTACCAGAGCCTACCAGTCCGACGAGAAATATTTTCATAATGACAGATTATTCCGTTGCGGCTGACAGAACCTCTGCCGCATCAGGCGTATCGTTGTGGTGCCACATTCCTTTGACGGTTCCGTCTACCCACAGTGTGATACCTGGGTTTGATCGAACTATGGTCTTAAGCACAGTGGCATCCACGAAGTAGTATGGAATGGCCAATTGATTCTCGTGGCGAAATGCTTCAAATTGCTCAGCGCTGGAAGAGGTCAACGCCATCATTTCAATTTTGCCGTCCAGCCCACCAATTAGTTCCCTGATCTCTTCAATATTCTTGACAGAAGCTTTGGTGGCATCGTAGATGATAAAAAATAGTTTGACGCCTTCAAAGGTAGTTTGTGTAACATCTTCACCCTCTATGCTGGACACGGCATAATCCGTAATCTTCGCTTTTGTTTTTTCCTCGTTGGTCTGTTCGACTCCAACATATTTGTATTGCAGCGTATCGGTCAGGTATTTGTCCGACGTTATCTCCTGACCGTTGTCTTTTTTCAAAAAAGTGTATTCAAACACAGGTTGCTCTGGAGGTTGCATTTGTTGCGGAATATTATTTCCAATCCGATACGCTCTGAAATCAATAAACGGCAAATGCAGGACAGCATAAATCCCTAACACCAAACTTATTAGGGTAGTCGCCGCGATGATCGTGTGCCCATATTTCGGGACCAGTAACGGCTTTAATCTCTTCCGGTGCCAAAATAAGTGGAGAATGAGGACCACAAGTATCAAGTCCTTTATAAAGGACTCCCATGGCGTTAGTTTAATAGCATCGCCGAAACATCCGCAATCTGTTACTTTGTTGAAGTACGCTGAATAAAATGTCAGGAATGTGAAGAACACAATCAACGCCAGGAGAATTTTTGTGGTGTTCTCCATTCGATAATTGATGAGAACCGCGACGCCAAGTACAACCTCTAATACAATCAAAAACATTCCAAGCTCAAGCGCGAAGGGTTTGAAGTAGAGAAAGAACGAACCAAAATCTTGTCCAAAGACTTCGAAATATTCCTCAAGTTTTATTTCTGTGCCGACAGGATCGTTCAGTTTGATCAGGCCAGAAAATATGAAAAGTCCACCTACAATGAATCTCGAGATCTTATCTGTTAGAGATTGTAAAGTTGAAAGATTGGAAGGTTCGGAGATCAATGGCATAACAATTTTACAATGTTACAATTTTTCAATCTCTTTCAATTTTATCAATGCAAAGACGGCATAATTTATCATATCCTGATAATTTGCCCTAACGCCTTCGCTGACTATGGTCTTCCCCTTGTTGTCCTCAATCTGCTTTACCCTCAGAAGCTTCATTAAAATAATGTCAGTAATTGAAGTTATCCGCATTTCTCGCCATGCCTCGCCGTAGTCATGATTTTTATTTTGAAGCAGCCCACGTGTGTCCTGAGCAGCGCGGTCATAAAATGGTTCTAACTCTTCAAAAGACATTTCAAGGGGCGCTGTATTTTGTAATTGCATTTGGATGAGAGCTATCAGGCAGTAGTTGATGATACCTATAAACTCATCGCTGACCGGGTCGTTGACCAATTGAATTCCCTTATCCTGAATGCTTCGAATCCTTTGCGCCTTGATAAAGATCTGATCCGTAATGGAAGGTAGGCGTAGGATACGCCACGCGGTGCCGTAATCACGGGTTTTTTTTTCAAAAAGTGCCTTACAGTTTCTGATAACTTCGTTGTATTCTTCAGTTGTTTTTTCGATCAAGGGAAATTATTTAGCTGGCAAACTTCTTAATTTGAATCGGAAATCCATCATACTCATGAAATCCTGGGCTGAAAATAAAATATTTTGCACAAATCAGACAATGAACATCCGGGGACGGTTGGTTTCACTCGCCAATCCCTCGATAATGGGTGTTTTGAATGTAACGCCTGACAGCTTTTACGACGGAGGCAAGTATGATTCTGATGAAGCGATTCTTACACAAACCGAAACAATGATAACTGCAGGCGCCTCGTTTGTTGACGTTGGTGGTTATTCTTCTCGTCCTGGGGCCGACGACATATCCGTCGACGAAGAAATCAGGAGAATATCCAAAGCGATAAAGCTCATTGTCAAGAATTTTCCGGAAATCATAATTTCCATTGACACATTTCGTTCTCAGGTTGCCCACGCCGCAGTACAAGAAGGTGCTTCGCTGATAAATGATATCAGCGCAGGTGAATTAGATGACGGCATGTTTGCCCTCGTGGCAAGGTTACAAGTACCCTATGTTCTGATGCACATGAAAGGTAATCCTCAAACAATGAATCAGCTATCCGATTACGAAAATATCGTGAAGGAAGTTGCGGATTACTTTCATAGAAAGATCGATCACCTTCATAAATTGGGTGTAAAGGATATCATCATCGACCCGGGATTTGGATTTGCCAAGAAAGCTGAGCAAAGCTTTAAGCTCCTCGACGCGCTGAACTATTTTAAAATTCTAAATAAACCGGTTCTCGTCGGTATCTCGCGAAAGTCGATGATCTGGAAGACACTACAGACTACGCCTGATCTCTCACTAAACGGCACTACTTGCCTAAATACCTTTGCCTTGTTGAGAGGCGCAAACATCTTGCGCGTTCACGATGTTCGCGAAGCATGGGAAGTATGTAAGTTGATTTCGGCAATTACCCCGTCACATCAACGATAAACCATTTTAATCTAGATTGTTACTTCGTAAATAGTGCAATGTACCCTACCTTTGTAGTACAATGATTTTTCTTTTTAAGATCGGGTTTCTTGAGGTAAGCTGGGTTGATTTCATAGATATCGCACTGGTCAGTGTACTTCTCTATCAGGTTTATAAGCTAATTCGCGGAAGTATAGCTATGAACATCTTCCTGGGAATTCTTGCCCTTTACCTGATCTACCTTATTGTTCGCGCGGCACAAATGGAACTGCTGGCCACGATCCTCGGACAATTTATGGGCGTTGGCGTATTAGCAATGATCATTCTTTTTCAACCTGAGATACGCAAATTTTTATTGGTTATCGGAAGAGGAACTGAATTCCGTGAGAACATCTTCAAAACGATTTCAAACTGGCGACATGAGTACCACGATGATTTTGATGTAAGTGAAGTCATCGAGGCTGCTAAATCTCTTAAGGCTACGAAGACAGGAGCGCTCATCGTTTTTTCCCGGGATTCAGAAATGAAATTCTATGCGCAGACTGGCGACGCACTTGACGCGACGGTTAACAAAAGGCTTTTGCTTTCAATCTTTAACAAGAATTCGCCTTTGCACGATGGCGCTGTTATCATTTATAAAGGCCGGATAAAAGCAGCGCGTTGTGTACTGCCCGTTACCGAAAATGATAACCTGCCTGCGCACTACGGACTACGTCACAGGGCTGCGGTAGGCATGTCGGAAAATACCGATACACTGGTTCTGGCGATTTCGGAGGAGACCGGACGGCTGATCCTTGCACGAAACGGTAAGTATCTCCGCTTAATAAAGCTTAAACACGTTGAGAAGAAAATTCTAGATTACCTGCATAATAATGAACCTACCCGTTGGGAAGAACTATCTGTCGAAGAAACTGAGTCTGCGGAGTCGCACGCCGCTAAAGCATGAGATCTTTCCCTTAAATTCATGTACAATTTAGGAGCATGAGATTTTTTGTTTTCATCTGCTTTCCGTTCTTTTCACTTTCTCAAACATTGGAAACCGTCATTCAGAAAGGTCATGAACTGGCCGTCGTAACGGTTGCCATAAGCCCTGATAGTAACTACATAGCCACCGGCAGCAAAGACAAGTCGGCCAAGTTATGGGAAATGAGTACGGGCCGAGAAGTCAGAAGTTTTCTTGGGCATCAAGCCACGGTCACAAGTGTAGAATTTGCTCCGGATGGGAAGACAATCATAACAGGAAGCAACGATAAATCCATTCGTTTTTGGGATGTATTAACGGGAAAAGAAATCTCTGTCCTCTACATGGATGAGATTGTGACAGAACTGGCGATCGATCCGCATCAGAAATTTTTTGTCGTGGCAGGATATGGAAACAGCGGCTACGGTGATTCGATTACCGTCTATGATTTGAAATCTAGATCCAAAGTGCTTGCAATATCTGTCGCGCCGGATAAAGGTCTCGGTAGCGGCGTTGATGTCGCAATATCGCCCGATGGAAAACTTCTGGCTGTTGGCGAGGATAACCGTACTATCAATGTCTACCATACCAGTGACTGGACCAGGATGGCAACATTTCGCCCAGACGAGGGCTGGTGTGGAGGTTGTGGAACGCGTGTCGCATTCAGTCCTGATAACAAGTACTTATATGGTGCTTCAAATCACAGTGGCGTAAGGAAGTACGAATTGGCTTCTCATAAGCATAAGTTTACTTATGAGGAAAATACAGAAGATCTGACGGGACTTGCAGTTAGTCGTGATGGAAAATGGCTGGCGCGATCCACGGAAAACGAAACCCGCGTCTGGCAAGAATCCGGAGGCGATTCAGTTGCTGTGATCACCGCTGGTGATAAAGGTGAGTTTCACGAGATCGCATTTGCAGCTAACCCAAATACCATCCTTATAACTTCCGATGATAATACGGTGGTTGTATGGAATCACCCCCGAAATAAAACTGACAGGATACTCACTGGTTATCTTAATGAGCGCGATCGCGGTGGACTTGACTATGATCCGAATTTTTTCTGGCAATCAGCAATCGCAAAATACGTTCGATTCAAGAATAAGTTATTGATAAGTCAGGATGGAAAAACGTTGATCAGAGGTAAGTTCGGAACCAGCGTCAAACAATGGGACATCACGACCGGGAAAACCAAAATGGAATTCAACGGACATAAGAGAGCAGTGCTTTGCTATGATCTGTCGCAGAACGGGCAACGACTTCTTACGGGAGGAGGAGACGGCAAGATTATGCTTTGGGATCTTGAAACCGGCGACTCGCTGCAAGTCATTCAAAGTTACCGTGAGCCGATTTTCGACATCCACTTCAGCTCGGATGAAAAACAAGTTGTTTCGTCCAGTTGGGATGCGACGATGAAAATACATGATTTGTCAACCGGCAAATTATCTACCCTCTTTCAATTGGAAAATGCGTCGGCCTACGAGGCAATTTTTCATCCCAACAGTCTGTATGTTTTCACGGCGAGGCTGGATAACACATTGCAAATGTGGGAGCTTGATACAAAGAAAGAAGTAAGAAGTTTTGTCGGACATACAGACATCATTTCTTCAATTCAAATAAGCAAAGATGAATCCACGCTTCTGAGTGCCGGTTGGGATGGAACAGTTCGGATGTGGAACGTAAACACGGGATTAATGTCAAAAAAATTCAGCGGACACCAAGGGCCAGTGCACGCTGCCATTTTCAGCGAAGACGAAAAACTGGTCTACTCGAGTGGAGCGGATCGCGTCATTCGAATATGGGATATCAACACCGCGGCAGAATCGAAAACCCTGGAAGGGCACAAAGCAGAAATCACTTCTCTCCTTTTTAGTCCGGACGGAAAGCTTCTGATAAGCCACAGTGTAGATGGCGTTACGAAATTTTGGGATCTGGCCGCTGGAAAAGAATTCTTCGAGCATATACATCTGGGTGAAAATGACTGGATGGTAAAAAGCCCAGATGGTTATTTTAATGCCACGGAGGAGGCGCGCAAGTATATCCATTTCGTAAGTGGCTTGAAGACATACTCCGCAGATCAGTTTTTTGATGAATTTTATAGACCTGATCTCCTGCCGAAGATTTTCAAGGCACGTTCTGTAGGAGACTCGAAATCCCTTGAGGGAAGTCTCAAAAAATCGCCCCCGCCAACATTAAAAGTAGCGGCCCTTCATGTCGGAAAAGGAAAGGCCGAAGTCTACGTGAAGATCACGGACAACGGAAACGGGGCCGAGAATCTGAGGCTTTTTCACAACGGAAAGAGTGTACCTGTTGACCTTCGGGTTCTGAGCTTGCCTAAGTCGCGGGATCAATCAACTACCTATAAGCACAGTGTCGACCTTGTGAGCGGCACAAATACTTTTACTGTCACTGCAAGAAATAAAGACAATATTGAATCTGACGCACAGACTGTGGAATTGTTTTCCGATCACATTGCAAAAACCAGCACGTGTTTTGTGTTGGCCGTTGGCATCAACGAGTACAAAAATGCCAGGCTAAACCTGAACTTTGCGCGAGCCGACGCCGAGTCATTCGGCAAGATGGTCAACGATCGAAGTGGGCAACTCTTTAAAACTGTTGAACTTCATACATTGTATGATAAGGATGCAACACGACAAAAAATTCTCAGCAAATTGGAGGAACTTTCGATTAAAGTTAGCCAGGAGGATGTATTGATTTTTTATTACGCCGGACATGGTAGTATGATCGACAACAAGTTTTATTTCATACCTACGGAAAGTTCTAGACTGTACGACGCGTCGGCGCTCGACAAAGAGGCCATTGAAGCAACATTGCTTCAGCAAAAGTTCAAGGAAATAAAAGCGCTGAAGCAACTTATTGTAATGGATGCGTGTCAATCTGGGGGATCTGTGGAGTTGTTGGCATCGAGGGGAGCGAATGAGGAAAAGGCGATCGCTCAACTGGCGAGGAGCGCAGGCATTCATGTAATGGCTTCTGCGGGAAGCGAACAACTTGCTACGGAATTTGCTTCTTTGGGTCATGGCCTCTTCACTCACGTCCTGATCCAAGGCTTGCAAGGCGCAGCGGATGGTGCACCAAAGGACGGAAAGGTCACCATTTATGAACTGAAGTCTTATGTCGATGACCAGGTGCCAGAGGTTACGCGAAAGCTAAAAGGGAACCCTCAGTACCCTTATACTTTTTCGCGTGGCAATGACTTCCCCGTAGTAATTCAGGATGAAACGCAATAAGGCATTTACACGAAAGTTTATAATTAGGAAACTTTCCAGAACATTTTATCGTAATTTAGTTTTACATTTTTTAAACTTTAATGAAGATGGTAGAAGCAAGTCCCGTTAAATTTTATTTTGCGAAGTATTTTTTCCTCGCACTTAGTTTTCTTCAATGGGCGGTAACAGGTACAATATTTTTTCAGTATGAATTCGGTCCAAAAAGCTTTTTCATTGCCCTGATATTTTTCACGTTTGGTATGATAAGCTTCACCATATATCTGCTTATAAATGATAAGGTGCGGCGAGTGGCCATAGGAAAAAATAAGATTATTGTTACCGAGGGTGACCGGAACATTCGTTTCGAATGGCCTGAGGTTAAATCGTTGAAAATTATCCCTTATCTCAACGTGTATAAGCTTAAGTTAAAGGGCAAGAGGGGCTACATCTACTTTTTCCCGTCCCAAAACATTGACCCGGCATTTGGGCTCATCTCAAAAGATACCTCTAAGATGGGCGACATCGTCGAAAAGCGCAAAAAGGAATTGGGACTTAAATAACTCACAGATCGTAGCGTCTCACCCTGAGCGGGCATTACGGCTATTTCAGCACGCTTAACTCTTTCCCAATTTCACTGAAGGCCTGAATAGCATTGTCAAGGTGGCTCTGCTCATGAGCAGCCGATATTTGCACACGAATTCTTGCCTGCCCTCTTGCAACTACGGGGAAGAAAAATCCAATAACGTATATTCCTTTCTTCAGCAGCTTCTCAGCGAAAGTCTGCGCCAGCGATGCCTCATAGAGCATTACGGGCACAATGGGATGTTCACCGGGCTTGATATCAAATCCTGCCTTAGAGATTTCCCGCCGGAAATATTTGGTGTTTCGTTCTAACTTATCGCGAAGAGAAGTGGTTTCAGATAAGATGTTAAATACCTCTATAGACGCTCCGGTTATGGAAGGCGCGAGAGTGTTAGAGAAAAGATAAGGCCTTGAGTGTTGCCTTAGTAATTCGACAATTTCCTTTCTCCCTGAAGTGAAACCGCCGGATGCGCCGCCCAGGGCTTTTCCCAGAGTTCCTGTGATTATATCGATACGATCCATTACATCATGATATTCGGGTACGCCACGTCCGGTTTTCCCGATAAAGCCAGTTGCATGTGACTCGTCAGTCATAACAATCGCTTCAAACTGGTCAGCCAGGTCGCAGATCTTATCTAGCTGCGCAATCGTGCCGTCCATCGAGAAGGCACCATCGGTTACCACTATCATCTGCTGTGCTCCCGCTGCCTTTGCTTGCTCGAGCTGAGACTTCAAGTCGTCCATATTGTTATGCTTGTAGCGATATCGCATCGCCTTGCAAAGCCTGATGCCATCGATAATAGAAGCATGATTGAGCTCATCGGAGATAATGGCATCTTCGCTGTTGAATAATGGCTCAAATACACCTCCGTTAGCGTCGAATGCGGCCGCGTATAAAATGGTATCCTCTGTATTTAAGAACTCTGAAATCTTCTTTTCCAGAATTTTATGGATATCCTGCGTCCCACAGATGAATCTGACAGATGACATTCCATACCCATGGGTATCGATTGCCTTTTTTGCAGCATCAATAACGCGAGGATGTGCTGAAAGTCCGAGGTAGTTGTTGGCGCAAAAGTTTATGACTTCTCTTCCGTCAGACGTCTTAATAACTGCGCCCTGGGGGGTCGTTATAATTCGTTCCGTTTTAAAGAGGTTGGCCTCTTTGATCTCTTCAAGTTTCTTTTGTAAGACCGGCTGCAATTTTTTATACATGCTAATCAGGACATTTTAGGTTTAGGCTTAAAAACTGGTTTAGGTTTTACAGATGGTGGATCAGCAGGTTTGACTTCGTTACTCGACATCGGCACCGCGGGTAATGATGAAGCACTAGACGATGATTCTTCTGCCTTCGGCGAAACGGTCTTCAAAGAATATTTTCTTCGGATAGGGTTGATCAAGTTAAGTTTTTGCATGGTGAAGCTCTCAGGATGCATCTGTTCAAATTCGTGCATCCAAACTTTCCAAACTTCCGGCTCCCCTTTTTTAAAAGCGAGCGAGTCGATTTTCTTAGATATCAAGTACGTCTCGAAGTCCATGCCGCTAATTTAGTAAAAGCTTAAGCGACCGAAGACAAAGGCTAACCCTAAATTTGTAATTTCGCGCACCATCGGAAAATCATGAAGAAGGAAAAAATTCTTGTCATCGGCGCAGGCGGTCAGTTGGGAACAGAATTGATACAGGGCTTTTGGAAGGTCTATGGTAAAGATCGCATCATTGCCACTGACATTAAAGAGCCTCAGGGAATTTTGGCACAGGGAAATTTCGAACTCCTTGATGTGATGAAACCCAAACAGCTTCAAGCCCTTTTGCAGAAAAACAAATTCACGCAGCTATATCATTTAGCAGCTGTACTTTCTGCCAGTGGAGAGAAAAATCCAAAATCTGCCTGGAGACTGAACATGGAAAGTCTTATTCATGTGCTCGATGAAGCAGTCGCATCGAAAATTGAAAAAGTGTACTGGCCAAGTTCTATCGCTGTGTTCGGCCCCTCTACACCAAAGGACCACACTCCGCAGGACACCATCATGGATCCGGTTACAATCTACGGAATCAGCAAACAGGCTGGTGAACGATGGTGCGAGTGGTATTGGCGAAGATACGGACTGGATGTACGCAGTCTGCGATATCCAGGATTGATAGGATATAAAGCGCAACCCGGTGGCGGCACGACTGATTATGCCGTTGAAATTTTTCTAGCAGCCTTGAAAGAAAAGAAATATGAATGCTTTCTCAAACGCGATGCATATTTGCCGATGATGTATATGGAGGATGCTGTTAAAGCTACGATTGACCTTATGGAAACGCCTGCAGAACGGATCAAGGTGCGATCCGCTTACAATATTTCGGCGATGAGTTTCTGCCCTGCCGAAATCGCTGCTGCGATAACAAAGCACATTCCGGAATTTCAGATCACCTATCGTCCCGATTTCAGGCAGGAGATTGCTGATACCTGGCCGAATTCTATTGATGATTCACGGGCGCGCGGAGATTGGGGATGGAAACCCGAGTTTGACTTGCAAGAAATGACAACAGATATCCTTAGAAACTTATCCGCGTTTTAGAGTTTGTTCTCTTTACTACTTGGTGAAAAACCTAATCACTTGTGTATGCGCGTTTGAAACGTAGCGCAATAGATAAGATCCTTGTTTTATTGAGCTATTAAACTGCAAGGCATTTTCGTAATCGGCGACAGGATACTCCACTAGTTTCAAACCGAGATTGTTGTAAATCTCGATTCGATCTCCCTCTTGGGGGGAGAAATTCATTCGAACGTTAATGCCACCACTGGCAGTAGGGTTTGGATAAATAACCACGTTTTTTTTGCCTTTAAATTCTGCACCTACCAGAGGTGAATATTCAAAGGTGAGATCATGATCAACCGATCTAAGCCTGTAGTAATTTTTGCCGATTAAAGGGCTTAAATCCGAGAACGAATATTTCAATAGCGTTTTGCTATTACCTGCTCCAAATACAACGCCAAGGCTATCGAAATTGCGACCATCTATAGAATGTTCAATAACAAAATAATTAAAGTTTATCTCGGAGGCGGTAGACCAATCTAACTCAATAGCATGATCCGAGGCATGAGCGTCTATGCTAGCAAGGGTGATAGGTAGCACTACGTCATATCCATCCTCGTCGTAACCTAACGGACCTGTGAAACCGCCCGTTGGTTCGCAATATGGAGTACCGTCATAAGCACAATCGCCCGAGTTATCACCACCACAACTATTACAGCTTCCGTTTCCCTTCATTAATTCCACACCGCAAATGCTCAATCGATCGGAGCCCGTCCCACCAACATCAACGGTACCACCGGGTTTAATGGATAGACCATACCCACATCCTGATCCGGCACCCATACTTAATTTGGCCAACAACTCAAGCCTACCCCCGTCATAGACAGTTATGCTACTGTTTATTGTGACGTCCTTGTCAATCAATAGTGTTCCATAAACATCTATTCTCGTACCCGACCATGTATCACCATTTGAGTCAAATGTAAGAGTAAAACCTGCCGGTATTACTAATATCGTCGCGCTCCCGGCGTTTCCTCCTTCGCTACAATTAGGGCCTGGATTTACCCAGTTCAACGGACTGGTGCCGGTAACTGTACACGTTTGTGAGTACGCCACGGAGGCAAATGACGCTAGAAGTAAGATTAAAAGTACACGTTGCATACGTTCGGATTGAGTCCAGTTAACCTCTCCAACCATCCCTTACTGCACAAAGACCCAAATAGTCTGCTATATTATCTGGTATCATGGTTAAAAAAACGGCTGATTCAATACTATTTATTAATTGGTTAGATTTTCATGATTAAGGCAATAAACTCTCCAACCGCGTGACGCCTGTTCGGGTATATGAGTTTACCAATTAGGCAATATGCTAAATCTTTGCCATTTGGCATTTTGGCCGGTAACAATGGTTGAAAAGCTTGTGGCGGGGCCTCTCCGTTGGAGGTAATCGGTCGATGTGAGGCCCATTTTGAGAGAAATTTTGCCAAAATTGCAATGGACATGGGATGTACCTTTTTTAACAAAATCCTTTTCTAGTGAACGAAAAGCTAAATAAGTTGCGTCATTCTTTCCGGGATACTATGGAATACTTTCAGTTTCAACTCAATAATCAGGTTCTTATTGCGACGATAACGCGCCCACACGCCCTAAATGCTTTAAATTCCAAGCTTCTGGAAGAACTACGAGAGGTCATAGATGATCTCTATAAAAATGACAAGTTCAGAGGACTGATACTTACTGGCGACGGTGAAAGGGCCTTCGTTGCAGGTGCCGACATCAAAGAATTGGCGGCCTTGAGTCGCGACAAGGCCTTGGAACTTGCCATAAATGGACAACACTTGCTCCGGAGAATAGAGGACTGCCCTAAACCCATTATTGCGGCAATCAACGGAGTTGCCTTGGGAGGTGGCTGTGAGCTCGCGATGGCCTGTCACATTCGAATAGCGACTGAAACCGCTAGGTTAGGTCAACCTGAAATCAACCTTGGGATAATGCCGGGATACGGGGGAACCCAGCGGCTAACGCAACTTTTGGGGAGAGGCAGGGCATTAGAGTTAATGCTGACCGGCGATCCAATTTCAGCTCGCGAGGCACTGGCAGCGGGCCTTGTCAATCATGTTGTAGCGAATCGTGAAGAACTGATGGCTCTGGCTGGCTCTTTAATGGCAAAGATCGTCTCCAAAAGTCCTATCGCTATAGCCCGGATCATTAGAAGCGTAAATGCTGGGTTTAGTTACGAGAATGTCGGCTATTCAGTCGAGTCCGAGAATTTTGCCGCAAGCACAATGACCGATGATTTCAAGGAAGGCACCAGGTCCTTTATCGAGAAGCGACAACCTGTTTTCAGGGGAAGCTAAACATGTTAACCGATTTTTTTATTTTGACTCCTACGATAACTAACGGTTAACCTATACGGCCACTTCATGGGCAAACTAAAAAAACTTGCGGGAGAAACAGTTCTCTATGGATTGGGAAGCATCATTCCGCGCTTTCTGAACTTTTTGCTTGTACGACTTCATACCGATGTGTTTTACCCTGAGGAATACGGTATCTTGAGTAAGATACTCGCGTATGTGGCCGTATTCAACGTCATTTATATGTTTGGGATGGAAACAGCCTATTTTCGATACGCGACCAAGCCCGGAGCAGACGAAAAAAGGGTTTTTAATCTTGCACAAAGCGCAGTCGTCTTCATCAGTCTGGTTCTCTCAGTCCTGCTGATCTTGAATGCCAATGAACTGGCGGACGTGCTCGACATTTCCGGTCACAGCAACCTCATTATATGGTTTGTGATCATCATGTTCATAGATGCTGTTGTCGCCATACCCTTTGCCCGACTGCGCCTGCAGAAAAAAGCTACGCAGTTTGCCATTGGGAAAATACTGAATGTTTTAATCCTCATAGGACTGAATATCTACTTTCTTAAAGTTGCGTATGATCCGTCCGTTGGGATAGCCTACATCGTAATTGCCAATCTGGTCGCGAATGCATTTTACCTGCTGTTTTTTTGGAGAACATTGCTTAGTTGGCGGCCCGCGATCGACAGGGAGATATCACCAGCAATGTTAAGCTATGCTTATCCGATCATGATTACCGGACTGGCTGGAATGACCAGTGAAATGTTTTCCCGTCAAACCTTGGATTGGTGGCTTCCCCCAAACTTCTATCCCGGGCAAAGCTCTAAGTATGCACTTGGAATTTTTAGCGCTTGCTACAAGCTTTCGGTGCTCATGGGTCTTGCGATCCAGGCATTCCGATATGCAGCAGAGCCCTTTTTTTTCTCGAATGCATCGGACAAACAATCGCCCCTGCTATTTGCAAGGGTCAACCACTATTTTGTAATTGTTTGTTGCATACTTCTTCTGGCCGTCGGAACCAATCTCGACATTTTAAAATATTTCTTGGGCGATAGCAAATATTGGCCGGGCCTTCCCGTAGTACCCATCTTGCTAGTGGGTTACCTTTTCCAAGGTATTTATTACAACTTCACGGTCTGGTTCAAGCTGACCGATAAAACTCATTATGCGACCATTATTACAGTTGCGGGAGCTATTATCACGATCGTGGCAAATTATGTGCTGATACCCATTGCTGGGTATATGGGCAGCAGCTGGGCAACGCTGCTTTGCTATTTATCGATGGCCGCCATATGCTATGCGTTGGGGCAAAAATTCTATCCCATCCCATATAACATTGCTAAAAGTCTGGGATACATTGTTGTCACCACACTCCTGGTATACATTGTTAACGGCCTGGTTTTGATCGATCAATGGGCCGCCACAGCCTTTCATCTTGGGGTATTGTTACTCTACATCATGATAGTCTATTTCATTGAAAAGAAACAACTACGGCCGCTAACAAATTGAATTTTTTCTAGTTTTACCATGAACTAACTGCGACTGCATGAATATTATTATTCCCATGGCTGGTCTCGGCAAACGATTACGGCCGCACACCCTCACCACTCCCAAACCACTTTTACCCATAGCAGGAAAACCCATCGTGCATCGGCTAGTGGAAGATATTGCCAAAGTTTGTCCGGAAAAAATTGATAACATTGGATTTATCGTTCATCCTGGCTTTGGAAAACACGTGGAAGAAAGTCTAAAAGCAATAGCTAAAGAGGTTGGAGCAACTGGTAAAATATATTATCAGGAGCAGGCCATGGGTATCTCACATGCTCTCCTATTTGCGAAAGAATTATTTAGAGGGAAGGTCATTGTTGCGTTTGCAGACACTTTGTTTAGGGCCGAATTTAAACTCGATACCAACCAGGATGGAATCATTTGGGTCCAGCGTGTTGAAGAACCATCGCAGTTTGGGGTCGTACGTGTCAACGAAAACGGTGAAATTGTCGATTTGGTGGAAAAACCTTCTGAGTTCGTTTCTGATCTTGCCATCATTGGCATATATTTTTTCAAGGATGGTCAAGCGTTGGCTAATGAAATGCAGTATCTGATAGACAATAATATTAAGGATAAGGGCGAATTTCAATTTACCTCTGCTTTGCAGAATTTCAGTAAAAAAGGTGCCAAGTTGGTACCTGGTTTAGTGGCGGAGTGGCTTGACTGCGGCAATAAGGATGTTACAGTTCAAACCAATCAGCGTTACCTGGAATTCATAAAGGACCAGAACCTCATATCCAAAAAGATAAAATTGATTAACGCCCTTATAATCCCACCATGTTTCGTCGGCGACGGCGTTATTATCGAAAATTCCGTCGTTGGGCCGTATGTTTCGGTTGGTGAAAACTCCCGCATAGTCGATTGTCGCATTAAAAATTCGATCATCCAAAAGGAGGCAACACTTCGAAACGCCATGTTGGACAACAGCATGTTGGGGAATTTCACTATTTTTGAAGGCTCCGTCCAAGACTTAAGCTTGGGGGATTTCAATTCAATAACACAGCATTGAAAATATCAACGGCATATACCGCAGGATTGATAGCCGTGCTTATCCTCACGGCACCGTTTATGGTTTCGGGCCAGCGGAAAAAGAAAGAAGCGGGCGACGTGTATGCTACTGGGCTAAAACTGAGAGAGGCAGAATTTTACTTTACCGAGGGTGAAAAATTTTTTATTTTAGAAGACTACGCCAAAGCGTTGTTGTACTACCAGCGTGCACTGGAAATCACCCCTGACAACGCGACAATACATTACAAAATAGCGGAAGTCTTATCCAGAAACAACAAGCAGGAAGACTTGCTAAAAGCTTCGTTCAGCATAGAAAGTGCGTTGAAACTGGAAAAGAAGAATAAATACTTCTATGTGTTGGCTGCGAATATTTACGGTGGCCTGACAAAATTTGATAAAGCCGCATGGGCGTACGAAACTTTATTACAGGAGGTGCCAGGTACCGAGGAGTATCTATACGAGCTGGCTGCAGTTTATCAATACGCCAATAAGTTCGATGAGGCTATCAAGACCTACAATCGGGCTGAAAATGCTTTAGGCATTTCTGAAATCTCTTCTGTCCAAAAAATGCGAATATTAATCGAGCAGGGCAAAGTTAAAGAAGGCATTGTGGAGGGTGAAAAACTGATCAATGCTTTCCCTGGCGAAGAGCGTTATGTAATGGCATTTGCGGAAATTCTTTCCCAAAAAGGGTATCGTAGCGATGCCATCAAATACCTTGAGAGATTCACTCAGGAAAATAAGGAGGCCGGAAATGCCCAAATGCTCCTGGCCGGAATGTACCGCGATAACAATCAGGAAGAAAAGGCAAGGCCTCTGCTGTTAACGCTCTTTGATGACTCAGCCATCGAGCTAAGCAGCAAGATTATTATACTAGCCTCGTATAATGCTGAGCTAAACCAAAATAAAGTCAAGAAGATTTCAGATCTTGAAAAAGAAAATTTTGCGCTTGCTCTCTTTGAAAAATTGAACAGTCAACATGCGGGACAGCCCAACGTTCATGTCATTGGCGGCGATCTTTATCTAGCGATGGGAAAGAACCGGGAGGCGGTGAAGCAATACTCCATGGCGATTGAATCCACAGAAGTGAACTATGAAGTCTGGCAAAATTTACTGTACCTAGAAATTGAGTTGGAGCAATTTGATGATGTCATCAAACATGCTGACGAAGCTTTGGAATTATTTCCGAATCAGGGAATGCTTCATTACTTCCATGGCTTCGCCCATTTGCGCAGGCGTCACTTTGAAGAAGCTATTGGATCGTTGGAGCAGGCTAAACGTCTGGCGCAATCTGATTCGAATTTTATGAGCGATATCAGCAATTTGCTTGGCGATGCTTATAACTCCACGAAGGCCTATGAGAAATCTGATAAGGCGTATGACGAATCACTGACATTCAATCCGAATAACAATACAGCGCTCAATAATTACAGCTATTATTTAGCGCTTAGGAAAACTAACCTCGAGAAAGCGGAAAAAATGTCTTCCTTATTGACCAAAAATAATCCGGATAATCCTACCTTCCTCGACACGTATGCATGGGTTTTGTATACGCGTGAAAAATTTAAGGAAGCAAAAAAGGTGATTGAGCGGGCAATCGAAACAGGAAATGCAAATGCTACACATTTCGAGCATTATGGTGATATTCTTTTTAAACTTGGAGATGTAAATGGTGCTGTTCAGCAATGGCAAAAAGCCCGCGGGATGAACGCCAATAGTGAAATCTTAAACAAAAAAATCGCGAACCGGAAAATGTATGAATAAAACGGTAGGGCTTATTGTTATCATAAGTTCGTTTCTTGCTGTTTCGTGTAGCAAGAAAGTTGTAAGCCCGCCCACTATTTCTGCACCGGCAACTGCACTCAACATTGAAGAAATTGATTTTGGATACCTGCAGGGAAAAGCCCGGATGGTCTTGCGGGATTCAAAGAAAGAGCGCGACGTGAAAGCCAATATACGCGTCAGAAAGGACAGTGTAATTTGGATGACTTTCTCAGTCATTGGTGTTCAAGGAGGAAAAGCACTCATTAATAAGGACTCCATAACGATCGTAAGTAATGTGGATAAAGAATACTACGTTTTTGACTATGGAGAACTTTCAAAACGGTATAATTTCGAAATCAACTTTGACGTTATTCAATCAGCCATGTTGGGGAATTTGATAGCGCCTCGTTCAAATGACGATGAAGTGGTCCAAGAGACTTCATTCTTCATGCTCAAGCAGAATATCGGGACGATAAGCGTAGCAAACTACATCAACTCAGCCAGCATGAAAATTGAGAAGGTTGAAATGAAGGAAGGCAACACGAACAATTCGTTGCTGCTCAACTATTCCAATTTCCAGCCCTTGAGCAACAAATTGTTTCCATACAACGGAACAATCAACCTGTTCTATAAAACGCTAGCCGGAATATTGAATACAACTATTATTTTCGAATACAACAAAGCTGAAGTTGGTGATAAAGAGCTTAAGTTCCCCTTCAATATTCCTAAGCGATATGTGCGCAGGTAGACGCATAACTGTACTGCTCATTTTGTGTTTTTTTACTTTTTCTGCTTCAGCCCAGAAATCAAAATCCCAACTTCAAAAGGAGAAGCAGGAAAGTCTCGAAAAGATTAAGGAAGTAGAAAAAATAATTGGTGAGACATCTACTAAAAAGAAAAATTCCTTGGGCGAGCTCAGCGCCCTGAATCAGAGAATTCGAGTCCAGGAAAATTTGATAACTTCAATCAAGGGGGAAATAAGTCTGCTTGATGCTGAGATCATTGAAAACAATGACATCATCAATGCGCTCGAAGATGACCTTGACAAGCTTAAGAAGGAGTATATCGCCATGCTGTTCGCAGCCCAAAAGGCAAGTAACAGCACGACGCGACTAACATTCCTGTTCTCAGCCAAATCATTCGACCAGCTCATTATGCGACTGCGCTATATGGAGCAGTACGGTCAAACGCGAAAGCTTCAGGCCGATCAAATCGTTAAGGTTCAAGGCGAGCTCTCAGGTCAGGTCAGTGAGATCCGTAACAGACGCGAAGAAAAAAATAAACTGCTAAACGAAGTTGTCAATGAGAATAACAACCTCACCAATCTGAAGAAAAAACAAAGCAACCTGGTGCGCTCGCTCGAGAGGGAAGAAAAAAAGCTCAAACGGGATCTGGCAGCAACCAAAAAATTAGTCGCAAGGCTCGACAAGCTCATTGAAGAATTGATTAGAGAAGAAATGGAACGAGCGGCCCGCGCGAAATCAGGCGAGTCCGAACTACTTTCCAATTCGTTTGAAGAAAATCGAAATAAATTCACCTGGCCGGTTTCCTCGGGTTTTGTTTCCCAGAAGTTTGGACGGCAGAACCATCCTGTCCTTAAAGGGATAGTGCAGCAGAATAATGGGGTAAATATCCAGACCAAAGAAAATGAAAAAGTCAAATCTATTTTTGAAGGTGAGGTGCGGCGAGTCGCCTTTATTCAGGGTCTGGGTAGCACCGTTATCATTAAACATGGTGATTATCTCACGGTATATGCGGGACTGAAAGAGGTCTTTGTGAGAGCTGGGCAGAAGGTGGTCACTAACCAGGAAATAGGAAAGATATTTTCAAACCCTGAAGGCGTCTCAGAATTGCGCTTTCAAATCTTTAAGAACACGACGGCCTTAGACCCCCAGGCCTGGCTAAAAAACATGTAGAAATTCGTCAAATCGAATGGTTTATCCTCGTTTTTGACCTGATATCATACTTGAAACCCGGCCAAGACATTGAATTAGATTCATTTGATGGTACGTTTTTTTCGCCTACTTTTGTTATTCGATTAAAACTAATGCCATGAATACTACAATATTGTTTTTACAGGGAGTTGGATTCCAGGAAATTCTTCTCATAGGCCTTTTCGTTCTAGTGTTTTTTGGCGCCAAGAAAATACCTGAATTCATGAAAGGTCTCGGTAAAGGCGTCAGGGAATTTAAGGATTCGGTTAAGGATGTGAAAAAGGAAGTGGAAGACGCTAGCAGTGCAGCAAAAATAGAAGACACCAAATAAAAGTGTTGAAGACGTACGCTACACTTCGCGAAATACAACACGATCTGCAGCAAGGGGTTCTTTCCACTCAAGATCTGGTTCGGGATCACCTGGAAAACATCAAGCGAAAAGCACATCTGAATGCTTTTTTGAGTGTGTATGAGGATGAGGCGCTCAAACGCGCGCTTGAAATCGATAAGAAATTTAAGGACGGCAAGCCAGGTAAGCTTGCCGGTCTAATAGTAGGCCTAAAGGACGTCCTAGCCTACAAGGATCATCCGCTCCAGGCAGGTAGTAAAATACTTAACGGCTTTGTTTCTCAATTTAGTGGTACGGCAGTCCAACGTCTGCTGGATGAAGACGCTATAATTATCGGCCGGCAAAACTGCGATGAATTTGCTATGGGCTCGTCAAATGAAAACTCAGCCTTTGGCCCCGTTTTGAACGATGTCGATAATGAACGCGTCCCTGGTGGCTCTTCCGGCGGATCCGCTGTGGCTGTCCAGGCCGATATGTGCCGCGTATCTCTGGGCTCCGACACAGGAGGTTCTGTCCGTCAGCCAGCTGCATTCTGCGGCGTAGTTGGTTTGAAACCTACATACTCTCGCATATCACGCTTTGGGCTCGTTGCCTATGGTTCATCATTTGACTGCATAGGTATATTTGCAAAATCGGTTGAGGACGTTGCGCTAGTACTGGAAGTCATTGCTGGGCCGGATGAGGCAGATAGCACTGTTTCTCAAAGACCCGTTCCGTCGTATTCAAAAGAATTGCAACGCCCCGCTGTCAAATCTTATAAGGTGGCTTACGTCCGGGAAATCGATGAATCCAGCGGCCTGCAGCCGGAGATCAGGGAGAGTATTCAGAATAAAGTTCAAGAAATAAAAAACAGTGGGCATTCGGTTGAGGTAATTGATTTTCCACTTATGGAATACGTGCTACCCACCTACTACATTCTCGCTACCGCCGAAGCAAGCTCAAATCTATCCAGATATGATGGGGTACGGTATGGCTATCGTACGGCTAACGCAACTGATCTCAGTTCGATGTACAAAAAAAGCAGATCAGAAGGTTTCGGAAAGGAAGTTCAGCGCCGGATCCTACTTGGAACATTTGTTCTCAGTGCCAGCTATTATGATGCGTACTATACCAAGGCACAAAAAGTCAGGCGCATCATACGTGATAAAACAAAGGCAATCTTTAAAGAATATGACTTTATCATTATGCCAATAACGCCTACAACGGCGTTTAAACTTGGAGAACATACTGATAATCCACTTGAGATGTACTTAGCAGACCTTTTCTCCGTTCAAGCTAATGTTGCCGGCGTTCCGGCAATAGCCATACCTTGCGGAGCCGATCAACAAGGCTTACCGATTGGATTGCAGGTTATTGCTGACGATTTTGAAGAGTCGGAACTATTGTATTTTTCAAATTCACTAATGAACTGACCATGAAAAGGAATTTACTCTCCTTTCTGTTCATAATTTTTTCAACAGCCGCATACTGCCAGGTGCAGCCTGATTCCCTTGTCGTCGATTCACTGGAAGTTGCAATCGCTGAGGAAGAGCTGATATTCAAAGAAGATACCGCAGATTTCGTTTATTTTGCACTACCCAGTCAGTTAGAATTTGTGCCGGGCGACGATAGCCCCGAATTGTACCGCGACCGCCTCGCATGTATTGAGAAGAATATGCCGCTGATCTATAACGAACGCGTTCATGCCTTCATAAACTATTTTACCGTGAAAGATCGGGAGTACACCCGCATGATGATGCGAAGGAAAAACCTCTACTTTCCCATCTTCGAAAAATACTTGGCAAAATACAACTTGCCCGATGAGCTCAAGTATCTTTCTATCATAGAGTCGGGCTTGAACCCACGCGCGGTTTCGCGCGTGCGCGCTGTCGGTTTATGGCAGTTTATGTCTGCAACGGGAAAGTACTATGGACTTCACAACGATTGGTATATCGATGAAAGAATGGATCCCGAGAAGGCAACGGAATCGGCTTGCCGATATTTACGCGACTTGTACAATATGTTCCATGATTGGGAGCTTGCGTTGGCCGCATATAATACAGGTCCTGGAAATGTAAAGCGAGCTATAAGGAGATCAGGTTATAAGCGCTCGTTCTGGGAAATCTATCCAAACCTTCCGCGTGAAACACGTTCATATGTTCCGCAGTTTGTTGCCATTAATTACACGATGAATTATCTGGATGAACACAATTTCTTTGATGAAGGAGAGGAAATGCTGCCGCGATATGATACAATTCAGGTTTCAAAGTTTCTTCATTTTGAAACTTTCGCGAACCTGACGGGTGCTTGCATGGAAGATTTGCAGCGACTTAACCCGTCAATCCAGCGGAATGCGATACCCGAAACTAAAAAATCGTACACGCTGTACATCCCGAAGGAAACAAAGGATCTCTTATCCTTAAACAGGATGGCGATTCTCGACTCTGCCTCAAAAATTGGCAAGAAAGAACTGGAGATCTTAGCGCAGAAAACGGAAGGAAGCACCTATGGGAGGGACCGAATCGTTTACAAAGTAAAAAGCGGTGACGTCTTGGGTTCGATAGCCATCCGGTATGGAGTACGCGTCAATGACCTTCGGAAGTGGAACAATCTTAGGGGGAACACAATCCGTGTGGGTCAACGATTGAATATCTGGCAGAAACAAAGTTCGGGATCGTCTGCCCTAGCCTCGAATAAGTCGACGCAGCCTTCTACCCCGATACCTATTGCCGGTTCGAAAACCTATGTGGTTCAACCGGGTGATACTTTATGGGATATTTCTAAGAAATTTGAAGGGTTGACCATCGAAAAAATCAAGACACTAAACAATTTAGACAACGCAAAGATTCAACCAGGCCAGAAATTAATCATTGGCATTTAATTGCGTCAATTTTTTAGTATCCACCCATAAATAATAACTTACTCTCCGGTGTGACTGTTTTGTAGATTATACATTATTGTCACGAACAATTGATCATGAAGTACATCTTATTACTTTTAGCGAGTATCCTTGCGTTGTTTGCAGGTTGCGACAACGAAAAAAATCCTGAATATCTTCCCAAAGCCAATGGAAAGCCAGGTGAGATTGTGCTGATCGTGGATTCTATCCAATGGAAAGGTGCGTTGGGAGCCGAACTCAAGAAAATATTCCGTGCAGAGGTTCCTGCGTTGCCGCAGGACGAGCCAATGTTTACTGTCATCTGGGCCCACCCGGAAAAAAACATGAGGCTGCTTACCCAACTTAGGAATCTTGTGTACGTTTTTACGTTAGATCAAAATACCAGAGGCTCAAGGACCTTGAAGGAAACGATTGGTCCCCAAACCATTGAACGAATCAAAAGAGATACAAGCTTTTACATGTCGACAATCAAAGATGAATATGCGCTGGGCCAGGAAGTTATGTATCTGTTTGGGGATAGAGAAGAAAACCTCATCCGGCACCTTAAAAGGGACGGGCAAAAAATAATTGATTATTTCAATCTGTTGGAGCGGCAGAGGCTCACAAAAAGTCTTCTGGGCAGGCGGTCAGCAGACGGTGTATCTGCTTTCTTACGCCGGGAGCAGAACATCGAAATCGGCATACCAGTAGGCTATAAGTTGGCAGACCGGCGGTCTGATTTTGTCTGGCTACGACAAATCGCCCCTGATCACGACAAGGATATTTTTGTTACCTGGAAACCCTATGAAAGCGAATATCAGTTTTTGCCCGATAGTATAATTGCGTGGAGGGATGCCATTGCAAAAAGGTATTTGTATGAAGATCCTAAGAATCCAATAAGCTACTTGATCACAGAGCGCGACGACGCCGATGTATTAACCAAACAAGTTAATTTCAATAATCGCTTTGCGATGGAGGTAAGAGGACTTTGGCGTACCAACAACCGCACCATGGGCGGACCATTCTTGGGTTATGCAATAGCCGATGAGCCTAAAGGCGTACTTTATTACATTGAGGGATTTGCATTCGCGCCGGGCAAAGACAAGAGGGAATTTATGCGCGAATTGGAAACTATTCTTTGGTCATTTAAGACGAGCGCAGAGCTTACGCAAGCGCGTTAATAGTAGGTTCAGACTTGATCCACAGACTGAAAACTGTGCCATCACCTTGCTTACTCTTAAGGTCTATTTTTCCTCCTAAAGCTGCTACCTGAGTCTTGACAAGATAGAGACCCAATCCTCTCCCATCAACGTGGGAATGAAACCTTTTATAAAGACTGAATAAATTGTCTTTGTGTGTTTCTGTATCAATTCCCAAACCGTTATCCGCAATATCGATCTGAACGTACTCGCCTGTCCTCTGAGACTGAAGACTAATAACCGGGTGCCGTTCGGGGTGCCGGTACTTGATTGCGTTGCTGATCAAATTGTAAAAAATACTTTCCATGTAGCTAGGTATGGTCTTTAGACCCTCTGCTTCACTGAAGTCTGCAGAAATACGGGCATTGGCTTCCTTGATATCATCGTGAAGCGTGTCTATCACTTTGTTTAATACGCTGTCCAGTTGAATTTGCTTCATAAGCTCGCTATTCACTTTTTGAACAGCCAGTATTTCTGTCAAATCTTTTATGATCTGATCCAGCTCCTGTGTTGACCGCATCATGAGCTTTACAATCTCTGAAACTTCATTTGCCTCTTTAGTAAAATCCAGGATTGACGACAGTCCGATAATCCGTGACATGGGTGCCCTCAGATTATGTGATATAACAAAAGCAAACTGTTCGAGTCTATTATTATGTTCAGTCAACTCGGCGTTGGCTTGCTTCAGCTTTTGCGTCTGCCTTTCCACCTCGATCGCCAACTCATCATTTTGCTCCTGAATGAATTCATTTTGTTTTTCGATGATCCTCTTGGCCTCTGTCAGTCTTTCGTTGTGAAGACTGATTTCTTCGTTCTGTGCCGTAATCTCCTCATTTTGAGCAAGAATTTCGCGTGTTCTCTCATGAACGGTTTTCTCCAAGAGGCGATTTTGTTCTGCAAGAATAGCGGCTTTTTCTTCTTCGGATTTTCGCAGCCGTTCCGATATCGAGACTGTTCTGTTTGTATAATACGCTGTATATCCCAAAGTCGGAACAGCGATCGCAAAAAGAATCATTTGTAACAAATAAGTATTGTTCAATGCATCGTCATAACGCAGTTGAGCCTCTTGTGAAATCTGATCCTCAAAACGATAAATATCTTTTGAAAACTCCTGATACTGGAGCCAAACTTTATATCCATGGTCGATTTCCAGTAACTTTACAAAGGCACTGTGATTATTGTTGTCAATTAAGTCGGTCATTACATTAGTCAAAGCCACGTAACGCTCAACAGAATCTTTAAACTGATACAATTTGCGCATCGAATAATTTTGTGACCTAAGCGAGGACTCGAGCTGCTGCAACGAGGCGTTCTTATCTTTTATGGCAATATCGATGGCATTTTTGTAATGTTGATTTTTCACAAAAGCATAACTACGAACGGCTAAGTCGAGGAGGTGTAGGCTGCGCATAATGTCACTTGTATTAACCTTGACCATCTCTGCCCTATCTTGCTGCCCTTTATTAAATGTTATAACACGATTGTTGAGATAGATTAAGTAGGTGTCGACGACAATAAGCAAAGCAATTATAATGACAATTGCATACAACACATACCCTTTAAACGAAGACCTCATCAACAGGCGACTTTTTGGGTTTGAAATACGGAACTATAAATCATTTCATTGTATCTGCCCGACAATATAATATCTTTTCCTATCCTTATTATCTTTAACCCCTTAACCGAACCCACATGTCGATTAAAAAAATTCGAAAGCAGGATGCCTTGAATTACCACATGCAAGGACAGCCAGGAAAAATTGAAGTCGTTCCAACCAAAGCACTGACTTCTCAACTTGACTTAGCCCTGGCTTATTCTCCCGGCGTAGCAGAGCCATGCAAAGAAATTGCCGCTAACCCGGAGGACGTTTATAAATATACATCAAAGGGAAATCTCGTCGCCGTAATATCAAACGGAACCGCTGTATTGGGTTTGGGTAATATTGGGCCTGAAGCCGCTAAGCCCGTCATGGAGGGCAAGGGTGTTCTGTTCAAAAAGTTTGCGGGAATAGATGTATTTGATATTGAAATCAGCGAGGAGGATCCAGACGAGTTCATAAAAATAGTAAAGTCGCTAGAGCCTACCTTTGGCGGTATTAACCTGGAAGACATAAAGGCTCCCGAATGCTTCAAAATCGAAACAGAGCTCAAAAAGAAAATGAAGATTCCAATTATGCATGATGATCAGCACGGGACCGCAATTATTTCTTCTTCTGCACTGTTAAACGCTCTGGAAATCATCGGAAAGAAAATTCAGGATGTAACGATCGTTGTTAACGGGGCGGGTGCCGCGGCCGTTAGCTGCACTAAATTATATATTGCGCTTGGGGCGAGAAAGGAAAATATCATCATGTGCGATAGTAAAGGCGTGCTTAACAACGAACGCACAAACCTGGATGATATTAAATCACAGTTCATTACAAATCGTAAAATCGACACGCTCCAAAACGCGATCAAGGGTGCAGATGTTTTTGTCGGACTTTCCGTAGCTGACGCCATAACTCCAGAGGACCTCAATAACATGGCGAACGATCCGATAGTATTTGCGCTGGCGAACCCTAATCCGGAAATCAGCTATGATCTGGCTATGCAAACCAGGTCCGATATCATTATGGCAACCGGCAGGTCCGACCATCCTAACCAAGTCAATAATGTTTTGGGATTCCCTTACATATTTCGCGGCGCGCTGGATGTCCGCGCTACTGAAATCAATGAGGAAATGAAATTGGCTGCAGTTCATGCTATCGCCAGACTCGCCAAGGAACCTGTTCCCGACATGGTCGTCAAGGCTTACGGAACCGACAAGATCCGATTCGGTAGAGACTATCTAATTCCCAAACCTCTTGATACACGGTTAATCACGACCATCTCCCCAGCCGTTGCGAAAGCTGCCATGGATTCAGGTGTGGCTAAGAATCCGATCACCGACTGGGGCTCCTACTACGACACGCTTCAAAAACGAATTGGCATTGATCAGAAATTAATGTCGCGTGTCATTGATCGCGCGAAGAAAAATCCGAAGCGTGTAGTATTCACCGAAGCTACCCATAGCAAAATTCTCAAGGCCGCTCAGATATTAAAGGATGAGGGTATCGCAAAGCCAATTTTACTTGGCAACAAATCAGAGATTTTGCAGCTTATTGAAGAGCACAAATTAGATCTGCATGATTGTCCTATCATATATCCCCGAGCTGATACTGAAAATGTGACCAGGTATGCCGAAGTCTTGTATAAAAAACGGCAACGCAAAGGCCTTACGATCCAGGACTGTCTGAGGCTGGTCCGCGAGCGCAATTACTATGCAGCGATGATGGTGGAGCATGGAGACGCAGATGCTTTGGTGAGCGGACTGACTAAAGATTATCCAAAAACAATACTTCCGTCACTACAAATTATCGGTACGGCTGAGGGCGTTAACCGCGTTGCCGGCATGTACATAATTTTAAATAAGCGAGGCACTTTCTTTTTTGCCGACACAACCGTTAATCTGAATCCCGATGCCAAGGAGTTGGCTGAGATTATCGAACTAACTGCAAGAGGTGTCAAGTCCTTTGATATGGAACCCCGTATCGCAATGCTCTCCTATTCGAATTTCGGTTCATCGAAGGGAGTGGTCCCTGAAAAAGCGCGGGAAGCAGTTCGGCTGGCCAGGCTTCGTAATCCGTCGTTAGTGGTCGAGGGGGACATTCAGGCAAACGTTGCGCTGAATACACAAATTCAGCAAGAGACGTTCCCCTTCAGTGCACTGGCCAAAGAGGAGGCAAATACCCTTATCTTCCCAAATCTGTCGTCTGGTAACATAGCATATAAACTTTTGATGGAAATCGGTGGAGCGGATGCAATTGGTCCCATTTTATTGGGCATGAAAAAACCGGTACACATATTACAGCTAGGAAGCTCCATTCGGGAAATCGTTAACATGGCAGCCATTGCTGTTGTCGACGCCCAGTTACATGAACAGAATGATCATTTATAGAACGGGTTAAAAATCATTTCGTAGAATTACTATTGTCAAAATGGACGGCGATCTTACAATGTGATAAAATCTTTATTTTATTTACATTTTTAACAGGTAGAAAGCCAGAACTTTAGACATGATTGCATTCCTCAAAGGAAAACTTGTTCAACGCGACCCGACATTTGTTATTGTGGATGTGCAGGGAGTCGGATACCTCCTTCACATTTCGCTGCAGACTTTCTCCGAAATCAAGCAACAGGAGAATGTCTTGCTGCATACCCACCTGAACATACGCGAAGATGCTCACGTGTTATTTGGCTTTAGCAGCATAACGGAGAAGAAACTTTTTCAACAACTCATTTCCGTAAATGGAGTCGGCCCTAGCACAGCGATCGTCATGCTGTCGTATATGAATTGCAACGAACTTAAGTCCGCCATTGTCCGTGAAGACGCAGCCTCGTTGCAAAAAATCAAGGGTATCGGAAGCAAGACAGCGCAACGCGTGATTATAGAACTCAAGGATAAACTAAAGAAGGAATCATGGGAAGAAACGCAACCCGCAATTTCGCTAGGGCCTCACAATACTATGCGAAATGAAGCGTTATCTGCTTTACTCACGCTGGGTCTGCCTAAAGCAGCAGCAGAGAAAAGTGTTGATACCGTCCTGAAAAAATCAGGAAATACCATTACCTTAGAAGATTTAGTTAAGCAGGCCCTCAAAAACGCATAGTACGTTTTGAATTTTTTTACGTGCAAGAATAAAGCTCTCTCGCTTTGCCAGTTTTTTTTAGTTTGGCTTAGCATTTTGTACATACCCGAAGTGGCGTATGCTCAGCAGCAAGATTCTACACGTCTAAATTCGCAAGACACAACCACTAACAGACCCTATACTCCCAGCCGACGCCCTACCTACCGCGCGCCCGACCGGTATGGCGATCCATTTTCGAATACCACACCAGTATCGCCGCTGAATCTGAAAGACCCAAATCAAATGAAGCTTGATGTGGAAATAGATACCGCGATGAATTATACGATTTATGAAAAAATCGGCGACCTCAATTACCGACCCACGTCCAGTATGACTTTTGAAGAATTCAAACAATATCAGGATAGACAGATTCTAAAAAGTTATTGGCAAAGCAGGGCACGCGCGCAGGACGGTGAAAGCCCGATAAGCGGCCGTGGCTTTACGCCTAAGATTTTTATCAGTCCGATTTTAGATCGAATTTTTGGCGGCAGCTATATCGAGCTTGTCCCGCGCGGTTTTGTGACGCTTGATTTCGGAGGAGAGTGGCAAAAAATAAGTAATCCTGCAATACCTATACGTCAGCAGCGCAACGGTGGATTTGAATTTGATATGCAGATCAATATGAGCGTTGTGGGAAAGATTGGCGAGAAACTTGCCGTTACCGCCAACTTTGATAATAACAACTCCTTTGACTTTCAAAACAATATGAAAGTGGAGTACACCGGTTACAAGGAAGATATTCTGCAAAAATTGGAAATCGGTAATGTAAGCTTGCCCCTCAACAATACTCTGATTCAAGGAGCACAGAATCTTTTTGGAATAAAGGCCAAAATGCAATTCGGAAAATTGGATGTCACTACGATTGC
>JAICGJ010000004.1 GCA_025923195.1 Chryseolinea sp. | reverse complement strand
CCTATCACTCACTTGGTAAATGGCAGTGACACACTCCCACTCACACCCACGATTAACTATTAACGGATAACTATTAACTACTACTTCACCTTCTCTATCAATTATCGGTCATAAAGCTATTGGCAGTGACACACACAAACCCACTCTCACGATTAACTAATAACTATTAACTATTTTAACTATTAACTATCCTATCACTCACTTGGTAAATGGCAGTGACACACTCCCACTCACACCCACGATTAACTTTTAACGGATAACTATTAATATTAGCTATCCGCCGTCAACGCTACTTTAGGAATCGCGCGCCAAAGTTCATTTCGAGTGTCCTTCGTATACTCCATTGCTCTTTTTCCCAGTGCCGTTATTTGAAAATATTTCCTGGGACGACCTGACCTCTCTTCAGTCACTTCGCCATCGTGGGACTTTATGTAGCCTTTGTCTTCAAGTCTTACCAGTGCGGAATGCATAGCACCCATGCTAACGTTGCGTGACAGCCGTGTCTCAATTTCCTTTTTTATTGCTACCCCATAGGCATTCTTATATAGGACACCGATCGTTAGAATCACAATTTCCTCAAACTCGCCCAATTGGTATTTTTTCACGTCATACTTTTTTCCTGAATGTAGGATTAACAATCATGCCATAGACGTTAATAATTGAAATTCAGGCATCAGCGGAATTATCGCCAACGAGATCCGTCCGGCAGCGGACGCGGGATCACCAAAATTGGTCACTGTTCTTCAGCTGGGCGGAAAAAAATGAATGATTTTCCCCGACGTCGAAGACCAGGTTCTGTCAGACTCCGTTCCCACTAAGCGCAATGATGCGGTGAACTTATAGTGTATCCGTTACGAAAAAGACTACAAACAACAATTAAAGACATAGCGGCCAATTTGGGTGCTTTTGAGTTGAAATACCCAAGGTTCTCCAGCCTGATTTTGGCCCTTTTGAATCTTGTTTTTATCGCACAAACGTCGCAAGTAAAAAATTCCTCAAAGCTTCAAGGGTGCGGCAAGATGTCAGGCAATTATTTGAAAAAATACGAACCGATTGCAGGACACCATTTCGATTTTTATCGATCGTTTTTGCATAAATGCCAATGTAAGTTTTTACTGAATTATCAGAAGTTTGAGAATGGCGTTGCAAATAACTTGTGGTTACAATAATCACTTCGCGACTATACACAATAGAGTTTCGAATCCAACGCAAAAAACAAAAAACGCACATTCTAATTTTATATGGGCATCGTTGAGCTATTAGAACGGGCGAAATCACACCCGAAGAAAGTGTTTGGTATCTTGCCGGATGGTGAGAACATGACGTATGGTAATTTGCTATCCTGCATAAATAAGCTGAGCTTAATTTTTTACCGTCTGGGCTTGAAAGTTAACGACAAGATTGTTCTGTCTACAGACGATAAAAGAAGCCTGGTCGAAATAATGATTGCGGCCTACAGATGCGGGCTAACGGTCATCCTAACAGACCCTAATGCAAAAGCGGACAGGATACACACCATTATAGCGTCAGCAAAACCGGACGCGTATTTCATTGATAAAGAGTTGACTAAAGCATGGCGTCTCAATGAACCGAATATCATAGAAATTAAAAAATTCAATGGAGTAAAAAAAAGCATCTTCAGGAACATGTTCTTCAAGAACACGGCGGTGAATGAGGATCGCGCAACCTTAGAAAATACTTATCCTGCCTGTATATTCGCTTTGGAAGATGTCGATCCTAAATATCCAAGTAGCATTGACCCTTCCTGTGTAGCCTATATGATGTATACGTCGGGATCCACATCGGATCCAAAGGGTGTAGTTATTTCGCACAAAAACTTGTTTGCGCATTTAGAAACGTTGAAGAACGTTTACGAATTTGACAACAACGTCCGAATTCTGAACGTGCTCAATTTATACCATACCGATGGTGTCAATCAGGGCCCAATGTTAGCGCTGTATAGCGACGGCACGTGGGTCAGTCCGTTTAAATTAGACACTGCGCGCCTTGACCTCATTTACTATGGCATTTATAAGTACCAGATAACGCATGCTTTCGTGGTGCCTACATTGTTGTCGTTCTTTGAAAAGTACCACGAAGGGCATGAAGAAAGTTTCCAGACGCCTGACTTTAAATTTGCTATTTCAGTAGCCGCTCACCTGGATGAAAGGTTATGGCAGTCCGTTTCAAATATCTTTAAGATTCAAATTGTTAATATCTACGGTTTGACTGAGACCGTAACAGGCAGCATTTATTGCGGACCCCGTGCTGACACATTCAAGATCGGCACGATAGGAAAACCCAGAGATTGCAGCATCAAAATAATTAATCAGGCTGGACAAGAGGTTGTTAAAGGGGAAAAAGGTGAACTGCTTTTAAAGGGCGATCATATTATGGTCGGATATTTCAATAACCCCGAGGCCACCAACCAAGTCTTAATTGATGGCTGGCTATATACAGGCGATATCGCCAGGGAAGACGAAGAAGGATTCATTAGAATTGCGGGAAGGAAAAAGAGTATGATAAACTCTGGAGGTTTTAGAGTTCAACCTGAAGAGGTGGAAGAGATTATGATGCAGGTGCCTGAAATTGATGAATGCAAAGTCATCGGATTGTACGACAATATTTTGACGGAAAAGATAGTTGCATGCATAAAGTTGAAAGACAACAAGGACTTAAATGACTTAACCCTATACAAGTTTTTGAGAGACAATCTTGAACCCGAAAAGGTACCGCATGAAATTCATTTTATTGAAAAGTTCCCCAGAGGTATCAGCGGGAAAATACAGGTAGAGGAATTGAAAAAACTAATCGTCCAAAAACACCCTGTGCAGATCGCGGAAGGCGAAGGCATTCTGGAGACAGTTATTAAGAATGCCGCTGATGTTTTCAGGGTTCGGCATACGGAGTTAAATGAACAGAGCTCCACACGAAACGTTCCCGGGTGGGACTCTTTGAATCATTTAGCGCTAATCAACAGGCTTGAACAGGTTTTCAATGTAAAATTTTCGACATCAGACACGATGGTCATGAACACGATTCACTCTATCCATAACGTTGTAACGAAAAAGTTGAAATAATGTACGACGACGTTCCTCCGTTAAAAGTCTGGGCGTTCACAGCTCTTGCTGCTTTTGGGATGTTTTTTTTATTCCTTGGGTATTGTTATTCCGGATATAGTCCTTATGCCCGCGAACTGGCAAAAGGAAAGGCGAGCCTGGAAGCTGCTCTGATTGAAAACAACATGAAAGATACGTCAGCGACGTCTATTGTTGTTCTTGGATCGTCCCTGCTAGAATGTGCACTTTTTGATCCGCATGCAATTGAGAAAGAAATAATCAAGCAAACGAAAAAGCCAACTAATTTCCTTCGGTTGTCGATATTTTACCTGAGTATGGACGTTGCTGGAAGGCTCGAACTTTTTGAATACTTCGCTAAATATCCGCCTGACTATCTGTTCGTCGAAAACATAGGAATAAATTTGGATGACCCATTCGGGGAAGGATTACCTATACCAATAGATGCCGCACTGCTACATGTGAGAAATGAATTTCGATCAAACGCAGGTCTGCCAATGCACGAAAACTATTTTAACCGGTGGTATACTTACGAACTCACACCATCCCTCACAAATGCTTTTTATACTCTTGAATTTGATAGCAGCATGTTCAAATTCCTGGAAACAAAGAGGATGATCCTTCGGAAAGTCGAGGAAAATACACGGGCAAACAAAGCCTATGAAGCCATGAGAGGTAAGACCAAGATTTTTTTTCTGGGAATGCCTCAGTCTGATAAACTAGCACCCAATTTCTTGGATGAAGCCGGCAATCAAGAATTTGACAAGGTAATGAAATCCTATAAGAAGCTTTATGATATTGAGTACTGGCAGTATCCAGGTACTATGCCTGATTCGTGTTTCTCGGACGGCTTTCATGTAAACCGGATTGGTGCGACCAAATATCAGGACTGGTTCATTTCCAAATTTGCTTCAATACAGTAATATGAGATTATTATTCGAGGTAATTTTGTTCTCAATACCCATGGTGATCCTATCATGGACGCTTCCGAAGAAATTTGTATTGTTATCACAGATCATTATTACCGGTATTTTTATTTTTTATAAGTCGCCCATTTCTTTTGTTATCCTGACTAGCATTTCGTTTGGAAATTATTTTCTCCTGCATAGAGCAAATGTGCGCAACTCAGTTAAAATCGTATTTAGTCTGTTTATTTTGATATTGCTTATAGCTGCGACGAAATTCTTGTTTACTATTCATGAACATTGGATCATCCCTCTTGGAATGTCTTATTACATTTTTAGAAATATTCATTATACGATCGAGAGCTACAACGGACGAATTCAAAACCACAACCTGTTATTTTATTTGGCGTACAATTTCTTTCTTCCAGTCCTCGTTATCGGCCCCATCAACAGATATCCTGAGTTTGTCCGGGACTTACAGAGGAGACGGGTTGATACCCAGTATTTTTCCCTCGGACTTCATCGCATTTTGTTCGGTATCTCCAAAATTGCAATTATCGGCAACTACATTCTCACAACGAAGGCGGAATCGATTATTAATACGATCGCTGGCAATAGCCTTTGGCTAAAGACATATCTCGAGACAATAGTCTTGGTGATGAATGCCTATTTTCAGTTTGCAGGATATTCTGATATAGCGATTGGCCTTGCACTGCTGATGGGATATCGTATCATGGAGAATTTTAACTATCCTTTCCTTGCAACCAACATGCAGGAATTCTGGTCGAAGTACCATATGTCCCTTTCCGCATTCTGCAGAGATTACATCTATACACCGATCGCCTCGTATTACAGAAAACCTCTCCTGGGGATCCTCGTCGCCATGATCATAATCGGTCTATGGCACGAAATATCGATACCTTTTATTATTTGGGGAATCCTGCAGGCGGGGGGTATGTACTTAGCGTTTCTCTTCAGAAATCAACCGAGTTCCTTCATCAGTAGAAACCTTGGAAGGTTATTTGTGCTCAATTATTTCACATTGACTTGTGTTGTTATTGATTACGAAAGTCTGGCGAAAGCCTGGCAAGTGTATAAGATCCTTTTCTTCATAAATTAATATGTACAAGTTCTTAGTTAAACATCTTCCTAAGGCCGTTGCCAATTTCATAATGGGGTTGTGGTATCTCATCCTAGTCATTATGAACATTTACTGTGCTGTCAGCGGAACGCAGGGAACATTTCAGTATGTTGGATGGTGAGACAGGAGTGCAGAATCTAAACTCTCAGCCTTCGATATTGCGGGCGGGAGGTAATCTGATAGCTTCATTACGAATTGAGCTGGCGACATTGATCTTAAGCGGAAGCAACTAAACCTACTTTGCCACCGGCCGAAGCCAAATTAGGTTGGGCAATCCAAAAAACCAGAAAAAAGCTTAGCGCCACCACCGCGCTGCCGATATGCAGCGCATCTATGATTTTTAGCTGGGAGAAGGATTGTGCGACTCCAAGGAGTGTCGAGAGAAGTTTAGGGGTTCGCACATCTCCGACTGGTTGAATGCATGTCCTAAAAAATCTAATCCAACTTAAAAATTTGCATCCCATAGGGTGCGACATCCACGGCAAAAGATTCCTCAGTGATTTTCTTTACTTCTTCGGTCAAAAGACCTTCCGCAGAACTAAAACTTTTTTCCAACGGCACAGTTATCATGGCACGTTGCGTATTAGGTGAAAGGTTAACCACCACAACGATCTTTTCTTCATTTGTAAATCGCAGAAATGAAAACAGCTGGTCATTGTTGTTGCTAACAGCTCTGTAAGCACCATGGGCCAACGCTTTATTTGATTTCTTTAATTCGATGAGCTTTCGGTAGTGATTCAGGAGCGACCTGCTATCGCGATGTTGCTCCTCAAAAGATATCCCATCGTTGGGTTTGATGTTGGAGTTGTCCCACCAGGGCCCTGAATTCCTATACCATAAAGCGGATCCCTTACCCGGGACAGAACTATACCATTCAAATGCTTCACGTATAGGGATATCGTTACCATCCGTGGCGCCCTTGATTTGTTTGCCTTTCATTCCAAGCTCTTGTCCGTAATAAATGAGCGGGACACCTCCCAATAACAAATTCAATGTGGCTGCAACCCTGAGTTTTCCCGCGTGAACATTCTTCACAGATGCAAATCGGCGAGTATCATGGTTTTCAATGAAAACAATCTGCTCTTTACCGGTAGGATTTTTTGTCAAAATGCTATCAGCCGCCGCCGTCAGTTTTGTCTTGTCAAATGACTCGATAGCCCAGTTCAACCCGAACGCAAATACCCGGTCGACCATGGCCTCTCGAAAATACTCGTGACCCAGCGAAAACCAATTTGCCTGTTCAGCTATAATGGTGAGGGAGGGATTAGTTGTCTTAAGTTCGGTTATGACCGGCTTCCAGAAATTCTTAAATAAGTTTGACAGCCTTTTCATGTTGTCAAGGTCATCCATCATATGATCGAAGCGAAATCCGTCGACACCGTCATCAAAGACGCCATCCTTGTTAGGGTCGATCCAAAATTTCAGCACATCCACGGTATACTGTTTGACTGCGGGATTATTCAGGTTAACAACAGCGATCTTTTGTTTGAGGTTGTTGAAAGTTGTGAATTCGGCGATATTGTATAGCCAAAAGGGACTCTTATTCTGAGTGTCCAGATAGTATATATATTTGCCGAAGCGCGATGCTGAATTGTTGTAAGAATCACTAAACCAGGGATGCTCGTGTGATACGTATTGCATCTCGATATCCTGATAAATCTTCATACCCCTTCTATGGACCTCTTTCACCAGATCGAGGTAATCCCGCATTGATCCATATTCCTGGTCAATTTTTTCAAAATCGGTAGCAAAATAGTTGTGGTAAAATTCCGACTGGCAAATTGGAGTCAGCAATATCGAAGTGACACCCAGCTCTTGCAGATAGTTAAGCTTTTGCTCTATACCCTTCAAATCGCCATGACCGTCTCCATTGCTATCGTAGAAGCTTCTTTGGAAAACATGATAAATCACCTCGTGCTGTGCGGGTAGGCTCGTTCTAATTATCAAGCACAGCAAAAGAAAAAAAGTCTTTTTCATTCTATGGCTGGTTTCAGTCGATGGCCGTCTAAGATCATCAGGTTATCTCTTTCCGTTGCTTATTCCTTTCTTGGAGATTGCCGGTTCTCCAAGGACGCATGTCCACCGAACAAGGCTTCATAAATTTCGCCCAAATAAGATGCGCAAGCGCCGGAAGCGTTATTTCTTTCGAAATATAAATAACAATTACGAACTGCAGGTTAGGCTGTAGTTTTGATTCCGCTATTTGGCGACCGGCCATACGGTAGGATGAGTTGTTTTGCGGTTTTTTTTGCAGGAACCCTAGTCGTACCAACCGTCACGGCTTGCAGCACCTCTGCCTGAATAGATGTGTACCTTTGTTCAATGGGAAACCTGATATTCTATAAGATTGTCAATTTTTTCTTCTTCACTTTTCATATTGCCCTCATACTCTTCAATCTATTTGGATGGATTCCCCACAAACTAAGAAAATGGAATCTGGCGTCGCTGTCTCTAACAGCTTTCTCCTGGTTTGTATTAGGAATTTTTTATGGATTTGGATACTGTTTCCTTACGGACTGGCATTGGGAAGTGCGTGACAAGCTAGGTTATACGAATGAAAGCAATTCGTACATTCATTTCCTTGTCACACATTTTACTAACATCCACATCGAGGAGGATGTCGTTGACACCCTCACTGCTATATGTTTTTTCTCAGCGCTCGCTTTGAGTGTCTATGTCAACATTTTGAAGAAAAGAGCAAAAGGAGGACCTTGATTTGTTTCCCGCTGCTCCCTGAAAGTTAGAATTCTACACAAAGCACCTCAGAAATGCCCCATATCCTGCATCCTCTTTCTCGCATACTCCCTGGCCAGGCGGATCGTATCGTCGGATTCCAGATATTTCTTATAATATTCCAACGCAGTCGTTTTGTCCCTGTAATAAACGTCATAATTCCGCGCAAGGTGATACAGCATGATACCATCCTGCGAATAATTGTATGCAGCACGATACGCCCTTATGGCCGCCTGATAATCTCCGGCTTCCTCGTAGCTCTGTCCCAGTTGAGCATAGTAGGTTTTTGTGTTTTCTGATATCGATTTTTGAACGGCTAGCTTGAACCAACTGATGGACCCTGGTACATCACCAAGCTCGCGAAAAGAGACGCCCATGTAATAATAAATCCATTCATAATCATAACGGTTCTTTAGCAGAAATTGCATACACGAGATCACGCTGTCGTATCGCTGCAGATGAAAATAGCTCACTCCCAACAGGCGGGCTACCAACGCCGTCGTGTCCGTTTTTTCCAGCAATTTGTTGAGTGTACCAGTCACTGTCAAATAGTTTTGCTGCTCAAAGGCAGACTTCGCGGATAGCAATAACATCGGTTTAAAATCTGGTTCCACTGAAAGCGTCCATCGGGTGATGCTATCAACAGCCTCGTACTGCTCCAGATCCATCAGGAGATTACCAAGACCTAGTGATGCCTCTGTATCCGCAGGATTAAAATGCAACGCCTGCTCAAGCCAGAACTTTGCTTTCGTAACATCATTTGCCCGCAACGCCATAAAACCTGCCTGCTTGCAATAAAAACCGTTAGTTGAATCAAGCTCAATTAATTTTTTAAAGCTTGAAAATGCCTTTACATACTCCCCGTCACGTGCATAGAGCTGACCTAATTGATTTAGCGCAGTTATATTGCTTGAGTCCATTTTCAACGCGCGCTCGTATGGACGGATCGCTGCAAGTGAGGCTCCGAGACGAAAGTGGCACAAACCAACGCGCAGCAACACCTGAACATCCAGGCTATCACTCATTGAAAGGACGTCCAACGCTTTTTCAAACTGATAACTTGCAATCAACGAATCGACCCGTGTTAGTACTCCGTGATCAGCGTCAATTCTACCCTCTAATTGTTGCGCTAATGTTGAAGTTACGAACAGACATAAAACAACGAGGCAGGAGGTCCGTAAGTGGCTTTTCATATTTTTGGTTTTGATTTACAACATCCGTCGCCAGGGTAATGGCCCGCCAAACGAGATCAAAAAACCGTGCTTTCACCTGGTGTTATCTTTCAGCTTGTTACTGCATCGCGCCCAGTCGACCTGTTACAATATCGCAGTAACCATGGCTAATAAAGTTAAGCGCAGAAGGTTGAGTTACAAAAAGTCGGGCAAACTTTAAATCAATAAGAGGCGTTTATGAGGATCGGCAAGGGGCTTGAGGTCGTGGCTCACTAAATTCTACAGTCGATCGCTAATACTACTTAGGCTTCACAATGCAGGCAAATTGTAAATATCTTGTATCAGATAGATAACCTAACGACAAGGCATTTATTAACGAGAATTTCCAAGACGTAATCCCGTTGATACCTTCTATCTTCAATATCCTATATCCAAGCGAGTTGAACATATCAATGATACTATTCTTAGTAAAGAATCTCAGATGTGTTTTGTCCATGATCCCCGCATCTTCATACTTCCACTGCTTCTTGATCAAAAAATTTTTGAACGTGTAAAAAAATCTAACGTTAGGTATGGAACAAACAACGACGCCATCCTGAGAGAGTTTTCCTTTCATGTTTAGAAGAACTGCAAATGGATCAACAAGATGTTCCAAAACATCGTTAAAAACAAGACAATCAAAGTATCGGTCTGGCAGATCTTCCATTAGTTGAAAAATGTCTCCAACCAGCACGTGATCAAGTTTCTCTCGGGCCACCGCAGCAGTATCATTGTCTGTTTCTACACCCCATACTTCTGCCTTTAGGTCACGCTTTAATTGCGCACCAAATAATCCCGAAGCGCAGCCAATTTCCAAAATCTTTTTGGCGTTTTTCGGGATGAAGGCCAGCATTTCTGGTCGCGTTTGTACGAAGTAGTCTTCGGGTTTGACGAGTAAATCGCTTATGTTTTGATCGTATGACATATAGCCTTTTAGGTTAGCGGCAGAGTGCAGCCGCACCATATTAAATCAATTATGATGATTTTTGTTTAACATGGAGCACGATTTCTTCCTATATGATCACCCGTAAACGTTTGGAGGTGGTATTTTGCAGACATGGCCATTGCTCCTGATCTGTCAGTCTTTGCTTAGGTCAAAAAATGTCTTCACAAAATGACCTACGAGGTAACTTATAAGCTTGCCGACGAGTGCATCGTCTGATGTTGCGATACCTTCGCAGATGTGCAAATATCCAATCTTGCAATGATTAGTGATGTAGTCGATATACTGCAGTGCTTCCCTCGACGTGATGCCACAAGGAGTCGCAGCACTGGAAGGTACGAATGCAATGCTGTCAAGGTCTAATTCAATGCCTATCACTCTGTCTGGCCCGACAAATTTTGCAGCCTCTTCCAGGGATTGTCTCCACGTTTTCTTTTGCCTGATAAAAACTTCTTCGTACGTTGTGAATGCGATATCCTCTTCTTTGTTCACATCATTCAGCACCACGGCCTGTATATAATTTTCGTGTATACCCAACGCGAAATATTTTTGGAGGAAATTCCCTTCCTTTGCATATCTGAAACCGTTACCGCTGTGCCTGCCTTCCGCCAAACGGTAATCGAAATGGGCATCCAGGTTCACGCAATTTATGCCATCGAGATAACCCCGGTCCGCTGCTGCTAAGGCAGTGGCAGTACCTTTAATAATCGGGTAACAATTGTTGTGTCCCCCTCCTATTATGATGGGAAGTTTCTGATGAGTTACAATCAAATGAACTAATTCTGACACTGCATCGTCAACTGCTATGACAGCCTTCCGATACCCTGAAATCCTTTCCTCAGCACGAAGGGCCTTCTTATCTACGTCCTTCTTTAACTCTTCAAATGAAAAATGCCCTAAGACAGCTATAGAACTGGCGTTGGTAAATTCATTCGCTTGAATATTAAGGAATGATGTCACGAAAGAATTCCAGGCCGTAGCGGCGCCGGATTTTCCATAATTCGCCAGCACGCCAATGTCCTCGGAAATTCCAAAGACAACAAATAGAGCGGTTGTCCCCTTGAGAAATGAATCAATCGATTGATCGGCTGGAACTTCCGATACTTCCCCTAACTTGGTTTCACCTTCGCGAGAACGAATCTGCGGGCTGATATCAGCTCTTGTGTATTGATGAAAATAACGAAGCATGATTAAGCAAAGTGTGAATTATAAAGAATTTTGCCGATGTCTTTCTAGGTGCACTTGAATGCAAGAACGCCACAAGGCTTGAAGGCACAAAGTTTTCGCGAACTTTAGAATAAATTTTGTTCTATCAAATTCAGTCAGATAAACTCACCGTTGATCATGACCTGGTCGATCCAGTTTTCTCCGAACGAATAAGGCAAGTACGCGACTGAGTTTATTGGACTGGTTACGATAAGGTTCGCGACCTTGCCCCTGCGGATGCTTCCCACCTTGTCTTGTAGTTCCATCGCATAGGCTCCATTTAACGTGGCCGCATTAATCACCTCCTCGGGAAACATCTTCATTTGAATGCAACTTATCGCTAAGACGAGATTCATATTACCACTGGGGGATGAACCAGGGTTGTAGTCTGTTGCCAAAGCCACCGCGGCGCCGGCTTCTATTAACTTGCGGGCAGGCGGATATTGCATTCGTAAAAAAAAGGCCGCCGCGGGCAGCATCGTGCCAATAGTGGTAGCGTTGCTGAGGCATTGAATGGCATCATCATCCATGCTCTCCAGGTGATCGACCGAAATGGCATTCATGCTGACTCCGGCCTGCACACCGCCGGAGTTATTGAGTTGATTAGCATGGAGCTTCGGCTTCAGCCCGAATCGCAGAGCCGCGTGACAGATCTGGAGGGTCTCCTCTGGAGAAAAGAAATCTCTTTCGCAAAATACATCCACGTAGTCAGCCAGCTTGTCCTGGGCAATTTGCGGAAGCATTTCATCAATGATTATCTTGATATAAGCCTGATGATCATTTTTATACGGAAGCGGGTATGTATGCGCTCCCAAAAAGGTGGATTTTATGAGCAGCGGAGATTTCTCTCTTAGCTTTTTGATCACTCTTAGCATCTTCAACTCACCTTCGGTCGACAGTCCATAACCACTTTTAATTTCAATGGCGCCAGTCCCCATTTTGCTTACCTGCTCCAACCTTTTCCAGGCTCGCAGAAAAAGTTCATCTTCGCTGGCGTCATTCAGCTTGGCTGCAGAATTTAAGATACCTCCGCCTTTTGCCGCGATTTCCGCGTACGTAAGGCCCCTTATTTTATCAACGAATTCTTCCTCGCGCGTAGCTGCAAATACGAGATGCGTATGACTGTCGCACCAACTAGGTAGCACCATCCGTCCCGAGAGATCCAGATGATTTTTAGTGTTTGCAAGTTTCGCCGGGATCTTTTCCATCGACCCGTAGTCAACAATCAGGCCGCCTTCGACCAAAAGCCATGCGTTTTTAATGATAGGAAGATCGGTAAGTGCGCTGCCTCGCAAGAGAAAATCCTGTTCTCGCACATTAACCAACTGACCGATGTTTTTAAGTAAGGTCTGACGCATTATTTCAGTCTTTCCTTGAGATCGAGGTGATTTTTTCGGGCAGTTTGTTCGGCTAATTCATAGCCGGCATCGGCGTGGCGTATTACACCTATACCGGGATCGTTGCGAAGCACCCTTGACAACCTTTTCCCTGCCGCCTCTGTTCCGTCGGCGACGATAACCATTCCGGCATGTATACTATAACCCATTCCGACCCCTCCGCCGTGATGCAAGCTTACCCAACCTGCGCCTCCCGCCGTGTTTACCAGTGCATTCAGTATAGGCCAGTCTGCAATCGCGTCGCTGACATCTTTCATACTTTCAGTTTCCCTGTTTGGAGACGCAACGGAACCGGTATCCAAGTGGTCTCGCCCTATCACAATAGGAGCTTTAACCTTACCTGTTTTAACCAGTTCATTAAATGCCAACCCTGCTTTTTCACGTTCGCCTTGTCCCAGCCAGCAGATCCTTGCAGGCAAGCCCTGAAATTTTATGCGTGTTTTGGCCAGCCTTAGCCAGCGCTGCAGACCTTTATTTTCAGGAAACAGATTTGCGATCACGTTATCAGTAATGGCGATGTCGTTGGGCTCTCCGCTCAAGGCGGCCCATCTGAACGGCCCCTTACCCTCGCAGAACAATGGACGAATGTAGGCAGGGACAAAACCGGGAAAGTCAAATGCATTCTCCAAACCATGTTCTTTCGCCCTTGCTCTGATGTTGTTTCCATAATCGAAAGTGACAGCGCCTTTTTGCTGCAATGCCAGCATCAGTTCTACATGTCGCCTCATGCTGTCATAACTCAGCTTTATGTATTCATCAGGGTTTTCCTTGCGTAATACGTTCGCCTGAGAGACGGAAAGCGTATGAGGAACATAGCCAATGAGCGGATCGTGTGCCGAGGTCTGATCGGTCAATACATCTGGTGTGAGATTCTTTTCAAATAATCTTTCCAGCAAGTCAACAGCATTGCACACTATTCCAATGCTCAACGCTCTGCCTTCTTTTTTTGCTTGCCAGGCGAGCTCGATCGCTTCATCAATATCTTCTACCATGACGTCAATATAGCCCGTTTCCAACCTTTTCTCTATACGCCATTTTTCAACCTCAGCAGCCAGGCAGACACCCTCGTTCATGGTTATCGCCAGGGGTTGCGCACCTCCCATACCTCCTAGCCCTGCCGTAACGCTGATAGTACCTTTTAAAGTCCCATTAAAATGTTTGTTAGCTACCGCTCCGAATGTCTCGTAGGTACCCTGCACGATCCCTTGCGAACCGATATAGATCCAGCTTCCTGCAGTCATTTGTCCAAACATTATCAGTCCCTTCTTTTCAAGGTCATCAAAATGCTTCCAAGTAGCCCATTGCGGTACCAGTTGGGAGTTGGAAATCAAAATTCTTGGCGAATCTTCATGCGTTTGAAGTATACCCACCGGCTTACCGCTCTGAATTAAAAGAGTTTCATTGTTTTCAAGTTGCTGCAATGCCTTGATAATAAGATCAAGGCTTTCGAAATCCCTGGCAGCCTTACCTCTGCCGCCGTAAACGATGAGTTCTTCAGGTTTCTCTGCCACGTCGGGATCGAGATTATTCAACAGCATTCGCAGTGCGGCCTCCTGTACCCACCCCTTGCAGTTGAGCTGCGTGCCGGTTGGTGTTTTGTATCTGGCCACATCATAACTTTTTCCAGCAGCGATAGACATACGTATTATAGATTAGCGTAATATTTAGGCTTCTTCGACAGGTTGATTTCAAGATACTAGGTTAATGTAATTCAAATTTAGTGAATGGCAGGTTAGCGATTAAATCTTAAAAGGGTTTGACACTTGCGAACTGAAGCTTGAGTTCCCAAATCGCTGTCGTCCACTCTTGCGTTTACCTACAATTTAATTTGGGGATTTATTGTAACCTTGCCCATACAGATCAGTATCCAAGGAATCAGGTATAACCTGGCCCGTTGACAGTCATCATTGATGCGAAGACTAATTCGCCTATATTAGGACACGATCTTCTTTAGAGTGATATAGCAAATTTAAATCATATGATACGGAGCTATCTTATCGTGGCCTTTCGCAATGTGCTCAAAAGCAAAGTTTTTTCCGCAATCAATGTGCTTGGGCTCAGCATCGGACTTGCGGCATGTCTTCTTATCTTTCAATTCGTCAGTTTTGAGTTCAGCTATGATAAGTTCAATGAAAAATTCCATAGAACCTACCGAATCACGAATGACCGGTTTCAAAACGGGAAGTTGATTCAGCACGGGACTATTATGTATCCCACCATTGGGCCAACGATGGCCAGGGACTATGCTGAGATCGAAGAATATACCCGACTGATGCCGGGTGGTACTATGAATGTCAAGATCAACGACAGAAATTTCAGAGGCGATCTTTGCCACTTTGCCGATGAGCATTTTTTTTCTGTTTTTAGCTTTAAGCTTTTAGCGGGCGAGCGATCTACGATGTTGAAAGATCCATACGCTGCAGTATTAACAGAAAAGACGGCTCGTAAGTATTTCGAGTTATCGAATAAAGATTATTCTGAACTAATAGGTAAAACCTTTTTTTGGGGTCTTGACACAAATCCGTACACTGTAAAAGGCATTTGCGAAAATATTCCTTCCAACTCACACATTCAATTCGACGCGCTAGTGTCGTATGCCACGCTCATCAAATACGATAAAGGCGCGGACGACAGCTGGACCTGGTCTGACATGAGACATTACCTTGTTTTGAAACCTGGTACACCTTACAAGCAATTGGAGAATAAGTTCGACGATTTTAGCCAGCGATACTTCAAAGGAGACAAGGTTACCGGGAGCATCGAGAAATTCTACTTGCAGCCGCTGGCAGATGCACACCTGTATTCGGACTACGAATATGACATTGCCACAACCGCTAACGGCAAGGCGGTTTGGGCAATGCTGGTAGTAGCGCTCTTTATCTTGGTGATCGCCTGGATTAATTATGTTAACCTTACGACTTCCCGCGCCCTGGACCGTGCGAAAGAAGTTGGACTTCGAAAAGTGATGGGCGCTGTTCAGTGGCAACTCGTGAAGCAGTTTATATTCGAATCCCTCATCATCACAGGGCTTGCTTTCGGTCTTTCATTAGTGCTGGTTGTCGCCTTGCAATCAACCTTTAATCAAATAGTTGGTCACGAACTTTCATTACGGTCGGTATTGACTTCATTGAGTCTGAATCACGTGCTGATACTGCTACTAGTTCTAGGTGTTGGTACGCTCTTGTCCGGGTTTTATCCCGCCTTTGTCCTATCCTCATACCACCCGGTGACTGTACTAAAGGGCAAGTTCACCCGGTCAGTCCAGGGAAACTTTCTCCGTAAAGCGCTGGTGATGTTTCAATTCACTTCATCCGCTGCATTGATCATCGGAACCTTTATCGTAAGCAAACAGATCGAGTTCATGAACAATGCTGATCTGGGCATGAACATAAAAAACATGATCGTCATTCAGTCCCCGGAACTTATGCCGTGGGATTCCACCTTTGTGGAGCGCGTTGAAAGCTACAAGTATGCGCTAACGCAGGTGAATGGCGTGATCAGCGCTACTACCACTGGACGGCTACCTGGCGACAGGCTTGCTCGCTCATTTGGCGTCAGACTTAGCGATCAGAGTTCCGATACCCAATACACGTTAACGAACATGAGCGTTGACCATAGCTTCTTTGACACCTATAGTGTCTCACTTCTCGCGGGAAGGAAATTCCTGCCAGCAGACCATGATCCGGATTTTGAAAAATTGAACAAGGTTATACTCAACAAGAATGCAATTCAGTTGCTCGGAATACAAAAAGCTGAAGACGCGGTCGGACGTGAGATTATTTGGGGGAATAACGGAACCCGTAAGTGGACGATCGTAGGAGTTGTCGCAAACTTCCATCAGGAGGGTTTACAAAAACCCATGGAACCGATCTTCTTCCGTCCCATCTATAGTACTTCTTCTCCTACTTCTGTCAAAATCAACACGAAGGACCTTCAAAAAACAGTAGCGGAAATTGAGGCAACCTATAAGAGATTCTTCCCAGGTAATTCATTTGAATACACCTTCCTCGAGGATAGGTATAGGCGACAGTATAACGACGACACAAGATTTGGCAAAGTTGTCGGTATATTTACGGTCCTTGCTATCATTGTGTCGTGTCTCGGACTGGTTGGACTTTCCTCATATACTGCAGCACAGCGTACAAAGGAGATTGGCATACGAAAGGTCTTGGGAGCATCCCTCATGAACATCATAACAATTCTGTCGTTCGATTTTATCAGACTGGTATTGATTGCAGTAGTGTTATCATTGCCTATTGCGTATTTCAGTATGCAGAACTGGTTGGAGGAATACGCGTATCGTATCACGCCAGACTGGACGCTCTTCATTCTTCCTATTGGAATCATCATTTTAATAGCGGCTGTTACCATAAGCTTCCAGATTATAAAAACGGCAATGACAAATCCTGCCGAAACAGTTAAATACGAATAAAGACAAGACGGCTTACACGTTTTATATTGTACAGACTAATAGTCTTGTGAGAAGAATGCATTGACGAATTGCTATTGAACCCTATGGTTTTTCACATCAAAAGGGGCTAGGGCTCAATGTATTTTCCAAACCGCTTTTCCAACGCGATAGCCCTGTAATCAAAAATGTTCTTCAATTGCCTTTTGATAAATAAAATGTTCGCGATAACGCCGATAAATCCAAAAGGCGGTTGATAGGTAACGATATCAGTCATTAAGACGCCGCCGGCGATGGGTTCTAGTTTGTGCTCGTGGCGCCAGACTTTGTAGGGTCCAACCTTCTGCTCGTCAACAAAATATTCACGTTCTCTAATGTGAGTGATTTCGCTCACCCAGGTCAGCTTGATTCCAAATACAGGGCTCACTCTATAAGTAATAATCATGCCTGGATACATTTTATCGGACATTAGCTTGTGAGTTAACCCGAAGCCCATATAGGGAGGTGTAATTTCCTTTAGATTAACGGGCGACGAAATGAAATCCCACATTTGATCCAAGTTGGCAGCAAGTCGTTGTGACCTGACTAATTGATAGAATGGCATATCAGTTATTTTCCTTATGGCAAGATCACGCAAAAAATGAATCTACAATGGTACTGAAATTCATTTCGTATTGCTGGATTCTACCACGCTGTTCACTTCGTACCAAATGCCCTCAGGATCCTGAAAAAAAATCTGTTTAATTCCATCTGCCCGAATGTTTATTTTTTGAGGATTCCCTGGCCAGTCGGAATACGGAATCTTATGAGCCTCCAACGTTTGCACAAATGCATCGAAATTTGGAGTAGTCAGCGCTACATGTATTGCCTTATTCATTACAACATTATCCTTCACAATTGAAATAAGGTGAAGTTCCTTTCCTTGTCCCAACGAGAACCATCGCACACCTGCAAGCTTTGAACGGTTCGTGATCTCCTGTAGCTTCAATACGTTTGCACAGAATGCAGCTTCTTTGTCCACGTCTTTGACAGAAAGTGCAATATGATCAAAGCCAAAATTGAACGACAAATTTTCCTGTGCGTGAAGAGGTGCAACAAGTAGCAGGGCACAGAAGGCCAGAATTATTTTCATGTTGTTGATAGTTAGCTTTTCAAAGGTAAAGAATTATCAGCTCGAGACTTGAAAAAGAATATTCCCGAAATAAGCAAAGGTGTGCTGAAAATAGTAATTTGAACAATCCCAAAAGAATACCAATGCACGACACCGAATGTAGCTGCCATCATTGTATCACCAATGCTTCACCTTCAACACAAAATGAAGTTCATATAAAGCTACGTGAAAACAGCAGGCGGGATTTTTTAAAGGCTGCCGGCGGTGTGGGTCTTGGCCTTGCCGGTGGCATGCTGCCATTCTCGGCTTCAGCATTGAAGAATATTGATTCATCGCTTCAAAGTCGGGAAATGTTTGAAAATAAGGCGGTAAAAGAAGGTAAAGCTGACGTCTTGACAATACTCCATACTGCAGACATTCATGGTCAGCTCCTAATTCATGATGAATTTTTTATCGAGAATCAGCTGCCAGTTTATAAAAAACGGGGTGGATATGCGACGCTTAAAACCATGATCAAATCACTTCGCAATGAAAATCCTGGGAAAACGCTTTTGGTGGATGGCGGAGACTGTTTTCAGGGAAGTGGTGTTGCAGCGCTTAGCCAGGGTAGGGCAATCGTACCGCTGATGAATGAACTTAATTACGATCTAATGCTTCCTGGCAACTGGGAAGTTATTTACGGAAAAAAAATCATGCTTGAAGACATGTTTGCGTATACAGCAGCTAAAGTATGTGCAAACATGTACCATGACACCGAAGATAACACGAATAACCATTTGATTTTTCCACCCTATTTTATCAGGTCAATTGGCTTAATAAAGATCGGGTTTATCGGTTACAACGATCCGCTTACTGCCAAACGGCAGTCACCAGCATATAGCAAAGGTATCCGGTTCGCACATCCGCAGAAAAATGTCTCAAAATACATAGAACTGCTTAGAAAAGATGAGAAGTGTAATCTTGTGATCTTACTTACGCATATGGGTCTCGCGCAGCAAATAGGTCTTGCCGATATGTCAATTGTAAAAGGCACTGACTACATTTTGGGCGCCGATACGCACGAACGCGTACGGGAACCGTTACAGCGTATCTATGCAAAGGTTACTGAGCCAGGAGCTTTTGGTTCATTCATTGCCAAATTAGATATCGCCCTTGAAAATGGAGTCATTAAGGAACAATCTTATCAGCTCCTAGATGTCGATCCCGAGCGTTATGGAGAAGATGAGCAAATGAAGGCTTTGGTGAACAAGATGCGAGAGCCCTATAAAGAGAAAGTTGATCGCGTGATTGGAACAACAAAGGTTCCTCTCGTACGCTACTACGTCATAGAAACACCGATGGACAATTTGGTGACAGATGCTATCATGTGGAAATTCAATCCCGACATAGCGCTGAGCAATGGATTTCGTTTTTGTCCACCGTTGGTGCCGGACCCAAACACAGGAGTGGCGCAAATCACTGTTGACTATCTATGGAGCATGATCCCTGATGACAGCGAGGCAAAGCAGGGGACGATCAGCGGAAAACAACTTTGGCGGTACATGGAGACGGAACTTCATAATGCATTTGCTAAAGATCCCGCTAAACGATTTGGTGGCTGGCTGATCAGGTTCAAAGGAATGGAAGTCAATTTTACAATCAACAAGCAAAAAGGAAAGCGGGTAAACTGGATCAAAGTAAAGGGAGCACCTCTTATCCTATCTAATGAGTACACATTCGTCGCGTGCGAACGCGACGGAGACCCGGATACGACAATATGCCGGATTGACCGCGTCCGCGAGCCGAAATCCTTGAGGATCACTCTACATAAGGTGATTGAGGAGTACTTGAAAGTGCACTCGCCTGTCGCACCAAAACTTGAGGGTCGTGCCACTGCCACCGACGCACCTCTAACGCTGTTGACACAAATAAGTGGGATAGGATATGAATTCCGATAAAATAATTACTATAAAGACGAGACATATCGCTGTGCGGACCGACGATCTCCTGATCAGAGGTTCGAAAAAATAAGCGTACTTTTTAACAATTATTCCGAATATATTTGTCGGGGAGAAATTTTCGTAACTCTTTCACCCATACTTAAAGACAAGGTCCATTGACATCTATCTTTTCCATTCACATTATTCTGCGCAGGGGGTTGACGACAGCGTATCTTCCAAACTGAAATATGTTTATAGCGTAGACTGAAATTATCCAACAATATTCAAATGAGATTAGATCGCAACCATTATAACAATATTGAATCGGCTGTACAAAATGTTCAGCAACTGGTAATTCCCGGTTGTTTTAACTATGAGACCGGAAATCGGGTGACCACATTAAAAATGATTTTCATGTCTTACCATTTCTTAATCCTCGCTGTATTGATGCTGTGTTATTCATCAAGAGTTGACGCACAAGCCTCACAATCGCCTTACACGGTAATGGCACTACAAGATCTTAGTCAATTTAAGCCTACGGGTGGAAACTGGAAAATTGCAGGCGACGTGTCTTATGACATCAAGGAAGCCGGAAAAGGCAAAATCGCATCGGGTAGCGGCTTATTGGTGAACGATTTATCGGGCAAAGCGAAAGACCATTTGGTAACAGTGATGGAACACGGTGATATTGATCTGGAACTGGAATTCATGATGGAAAAAGGATCCAACGCCGGCGTATATCTTCAGGGTCGTTACGAAATTCAGATGTTTGACAGTTGGGGGATTTCACCGGTAAAGACTACCGATTGCGGAGCCATCTATGAACGTTGGGACGACAAGCGACCAGAGGGCCGGCAAGGATATGAAGGCCATCCTCCCGCACAAAATGTCAGCAAAGCGCCCGGCCTATGGCAGCACTATCGAATTGAGTTCAGGGCTCCAAAGTTTGATTCAAACGGTAAAAAGATTGAGAACGCCAGGTTTGTAAAAGTCATTCACAATGGTGTGGTAATCCATGAAAACGTCGAAGTAACAGGCCCGACGCGTGCCTCGCTCTTTCAGGATGAAAAAACTATGGGGCCGCTGGTCATTCAGGGTGATCATGGGCCGGTGGCGATCAGAAACATTAAATACAAGGCGTATACACAAGAACGAGTTACACTATCGAATCTAATACTTAGTGCCTACGAGGGGAGATTTTCATCCGTTACGGAGTTCTCATCACTTAAGCCTTCAGCAGTGTTGAACATTGAGCGGTTGCAGCACCAAGGCACGGAAACTACGGACTACTATGGGGGAAAGATCACTGGCACGATAAACATACCCAAGCCTGGTCCTTATTATATCGACCTGAACCTGAAATGGATCCCTGCAGATATCAATCGTTCAAATCCCAATGGCGGAGGAGAGTTAAAAATCAACAATAAGACTGTCATCACCATCGATGGCAGCAAAAGTGCTAGCGGAGCTGCCGTTCTCAACCTTGAGGCTGGGCAATATCCCGTTGAACTAACCTATTTTAAGAAATTCAGGCATTGGTATCAGCCCGCCAACGACATAGTGTTTGGAATTGAGTCACCAGGCATAGCCTACTCCCTCCTTAACCCGGTCCTGCTTTTTTCTGAAGCAGTTGGTGCCATCACGGTACCCGTGGGCCAGGAACCCGTTATGGTTCGAAGTTTCGTAAATCACAAAGGCAAAAAGAAGACCCACGTAATCTCAGTAGCAGAGCCTGCTGGAATAAATTATAGTTACGACCTTGAGTCAGGCAGCCTGCTCCAATGCTGGCGCGGAGATTTTGTTGAAACGACTTTGATGTGGCATGGACGTGGTGAACCACAACTCGCCGAACCGCTTGGAAGCGTTATTGAATTTTCCGGTAGACCTACCGTAGCCTTGCTACGGGACAAAAACCAGGCGTGGCCTGACTCCAGCGCTAACTATAACTATATCGGCTACGATATCAGCAAAGCGGGGTATCCCATTATAAAATATTCAGTTGACAACATTCAGGTTAAAGAATCACTTTCAGTTGAAGATTTGGGGCACAAATTGTCGCACACCATCACGGTAGCATCAGCTGATGGATCAGGCATATGGACTAAAGTTGCGGAGGGAAGTGTTATCAGTAAACTTCCGAACGGCTTGTACGCCATCAACGACAAGCAATTCTATATTCAACTCCCTGACAAGACGGATCCCTTTATTCGAAAGACTTCCGGCAATATGGTAGAACTGTTGCTCCCGATTAAGCTGAAGGACAACAGCGGTTCCTTAAAATATGATATTATCTGGTAAAACGGGCGGCAACATGAAACTCAATACACTTTCAAATAATATAATGAGTCGATTTTTGATAGCCACGTTGCTATCTCTCCTAATCTATTTGACGGCAAATTCGCAAGGCGCAGAAACCAAAAATGATGCGGCCATTGAAAAAGAAGAGGACTATTATCGCATGTTCTCCATGCCGGTACCCGAGCACGTGATCCTGGAAGTTGGTGGCCTGGCTACTTTACCTGATGGGGGATTAGCAGCGTGTACCAGAAGAGGGGAAGTATGGATCATTTCAAATCCATACGTCACTGGCTTTGAGAGACCGATTTTTAAGAGATTCGCTCACGGGCTCCATGAACCTCTTGGACTTGCCGTTAAGGATGGTGATATCTATATAACGCAACGAAGCGAGCTGACGCGATTGCGCGATAGCGATAAAGACGGCATAGCAGACTCGTATGACAAGGTCTATTCATGGCCATTATCAGGTAATTACCACGAATATTCTTACGGACCGCTTTTTCTGCCAAACGGCAACATGCTCGTGACCTTGAATCTTGGGTGGAGCAACAGTCTCGGACACGGGGTAAGTCTCGCTCCCTGGAGAGGATGGCTTTTGGAAATTACGCCTGATGGAAAAATGACACCAATTGCGGCAGGCCTTCGATCTCCTGCAGGCTATGGATTCAATCCTGAAGGCGATGTGTTCTATACGGAAAATCAGGGAGATTGGGTTGGCTCCGGGCGGATGACGCACCTTGAGAAAGGCGATTTTGCGGGAAACGCAGAAGGTCTTAAATGGTCCAGTCTTCCGGGTTCACCTGTCAAGTTAAAGCCGGAGGATATTCCAAGTACAGGGAGACCGTTGTACGACGTAGCAAAAGAAGTGCAGGGGTTAAAGGCTCCTGCCATATGGTTGCCACATGGAATATTTGGAATCTCAACTTCAGGATTCGTTTATGATAGCACTAAGGGAAAATTTGGACCGTTCGAAAACCAACTGCTTGTTGGAGACCAGGGCCAGAGCAAGATCATGAGAGTAGCGCTCGAAAAAATAAAAGGCGAATATCAAGGCGTTGTATTTGCGTTCCGGGAAGGATTTTCATCCGGAATATTAAGGCTGACCTGGGGCAATGACGGGTCTCTGTTTGCAGGTATGACCAGCCGTGGTTGGTCATCAACAGGACAACAGCTATATAGTATACAACGGCTGGCCTGGACTGGAAAGATACCCTTTGAAATGAAAACGGTTCGGGCGATGCCCGATGGTTTTGAAATTGAATATACGATGCCCGTCGATACAGCGCTTGCGCGAAATCCCGATTCGTATAAAGTGACAGGTTTCAATTATAAGTATCATTCAACTTACGGAAGCCCTGTTATCAACAGTAAACAATGCCCTGTTCGCGGCGTTGTGGTGTCGAAGGATGGATTAAAGGCACGCCTTGTCGTAGATAGTTTACGCCTTGGATACATTCATGAAATAATAGCGGAGGGTGTAAAGGCGGCAAATGGAAAACCGCTTCTTCATCACACTGGCTACTATACGCTCAACGCCATTCCTGATGGAGAAAAATTAAACATTGTATTTGCGGCTCCAAAACATGACCATGCGAGTATGTCGAAACCCGTCGAGAAGAAGCCAGTCCCGCCAAAAGTCGCGGCAACCTCCGCTCCGAAAACTTTAGCCAAACGAACCACCAAAAAACCTGCTGCGTGGGGAGCGCCAGATCATACCATCACCATGGGAACAAAGCCTGGTCTGAAGTTCAGTTTGGAACAATTTCAAGTGAAAGCCGGAAGCAAAGTCCAGGTTGTTTTTAACAACAATGACGACATGCTTCACAACTTTGTAGTTGTGCTCCCCGGCAGTGCCATTCAGGTTGGAGAAACAGCTATGAAGTTAGGGTTGAAGGGCGAGGAGAAAAACTATGTTCCCGACACTCCCAAGGTACTATTTCATACGAATATTTTACAGCCCCACACCAGCGAAAGTATTTTCTTTATAGCGCCGGATAAGCCAGGAGATTATACTTATGTATGCACAATCCCAGGTCATTTTTATTCCATGCAGGGAACGATGAAGGTTGTGAAGTAACATCAATATGGCCCTCGTTGCCATTTACTGAATATATTGTTATCCCTTTATTTGATTATGCAACATCATGAGAACTGAAAAAGAAAAAATGCTTGCAGGCGAATTATATGATGCGCTTGACAAGCAACTTTCCGATGAGAGGTTGAGGACGAGACTTCTGATCAAAAGACTCAATGATACCCGCGAGGATGAAGTAGAAGAAAGGACATTAATACTAAAGGAACTCATTCCCCATGCAGGAGCAGGACTCTGGCTGCAACCACCTTTCTATTGTGACTACGGAACAAACATGAGAGTTGGAGACAAGGTTTTCTTCAACTTCAATTGCGTCGTTCTCGATGTTACGCATGTTACTATCGGAAGCAGGTCACTGTTCGGACCTAACGTCCAGATCTATACTGCAACACATCCGATCGATTTTAAAGTGCGAGCCTCCGGACTTGAGTATGCGAAACCGATCGCAATCGGAGAGGACGTTTGGGTAGGTGGTAGCGCAGTGATTTGCCCTGGCGTATCGATTGGCGATCGCAGCGTGATCGGTGCGGGCAGCGTGGTAACAAAAGACATTCCCGCGGATGTTTTCGCGGCAGGTAATCCATGCCGAGTAATCCGAGGGTTGGAACAAACCAGGTAAATATTACACCAGCCGCAGTGTACCGGCATACGGGAATGAAGGATTATAACACACCCATTCTACAATTCGAAAATCAGTACAATCGCACCATTTGATAGTGCTTCAAATTCAACCTCCAAAACACTATTTATGCTCAGTGCATCCTTTGGCTGGAGAAGTCTATTCTGAAATTCGAATGCGCCTTCGATAACAAATGCAAAAATGCTCGAATGATCTTTGTCCAGTTTCAAAACAAAATCCTGACGTCCAGCAAATTTCCCCAAGTGGGCTTTTACCACTTCAGTTGAAAAAAGACATACGAGCTTATTCTGAGATCCCTCCAAATCAAAAGAAGAAATCGCGTGTGTATCACTCCCAGTTCGTTCCCTTCTGAACCAACAACAGATGAAACTTACGGAGCCCGTTTGATAGGGATTCACAAGTATTAGTTGTGACGCCTCCTTCACATTGATGATTAATTGTTGACCGGCTTCAATGAATGTGATGGAGTCATTTTCTTTTATTTTGAATTCTATTCCACCAACCACAGGAAGTACAAACACGAAATAATTTTCGGGCACCGAATAGGTTAACATCGATCGAGGTTTCAGCATATCTTCATTAAAGACTGTGAGTCCCATGAACGGATTACGGTATTCTTTCTGATAGGATCCAAAATTAAAAGTGTGGAAACTTTCGTAAGATGAAGATCGCGTAATTCCCCGCTCATCTCCCAAATAGATCACAGATTCAGAAGCCATGAACTAAGCGCTGACAACAATCTCATCGGTCAGAACAAATCCATCGCTAATACTTCCTGTCACAGTACTTAGCAGGTCTCTCCAATTATGCGAAAATACAAAGTCGGAATCGTTGGGAGTATCTTGTAATCCTCTTGTATAAAATTGTGTGGCCTTTGTATAGACTGTATTACAGACATCGGTGGGGAAGGCAATCTGCGTCACCAGCAGTGACTTTCCTGTCGAATCATAAATGTGAACATGAATGTGCGGTGCCCGCCCTCCGTACCAGCCCGGAAATATGCTCTTAAACGAGGCCGTTCCACGGGCATCAGTTGTCTGTCTGCCGCGTAAGAAATGAAGCTTCTGATAATTAACGGACTGCATGCCTGTTCCTCCATATTCAGAATAATATCCATCTTTATCGCAATGCCATATATCCACAAGCGCACCACGAACAGGAGCACAGTTATCATTCTTATTCTGAACAATAATTTTTATATCCATTTCAACACCAGCTCTATCGGAACGAATATCAGTCATCACCACGTTGGATGGACTCTTTGTAGGAAATGGGCCAGCTGTGGCTCTTGGTGTCGACGCGCAGTTTTCTGAGGTCATCCCTGCGCCTAATTGGTTATCAAAAACGTTTCCACTAGTGGCCAATAAAGGAAGTAACAGACTACCAAACCCTAATTGCTTAATAAATTCCTTTCTTTCCATATAACCAATGTTACTTAAAAAAAAACCCAATACCAGGTACTTATTGCGTTGCGATTATCCTTCGTAATAAGTTACGCGAAATTCAAATCCTATAAAAATGATTTTTAAGCATGGCAAACTGAGTCGGTTACCGCAACACCGGGAACTGGGAAATCCTTAACGTTGAGCAGCCATAAGGTATGAGTTCGATTTCCACGCTTTCCGTGTCTTTTACCTGCTCTGATGGTCCCCCGGGGGATGGAAGCATCCCGGTCTGTCCATTTACAATCGTCCAGTTCGCAACCTTGTATCCCCTGGCCTTTACTACTATCGGCGCATTTTCGGAATTCCAGGGATAACTTGCCAGCTCGTCCCGGAGGGATACCTCGAAATTTCTTTCCTCAACATCCTTGCGGGCGAGGGAATAATTCCAAGAAGATTTCGGCCTTACCTCCCAATATGTATCGTCAAAACCTTCCTTTTTTACCTCAACCCATTCCTCCTTTATTCTTAGAGCGAATACCAGCGGTCCACGTTCGATACCAATGGAACCGTTGTACCAGACACTCGTGGAGAACTCCATTGGCAACGTTAAGGCCACGTTGTCCTTCTCATTCCACGTCCTGTCTATCACTGCTACCCCGTTACGTATTGGCACCTCTGACTTTTCGCCGTTGATTTTTATGACAGGTGACTTACACCACTGGGGTACCCGCAGATGAAATGGAAATTTGATCGGTCGCTCTGTTTGTATGGTGAAACTGATTTCGTCCTTGAAAGGATAGGATGTCTCCTCCACGATCTTTACCTCTCGGCCATCAGCAACTTTAACTGTAACCTCCGATTCTCCGTACACCAAAGCCGCAACACCGTTGTCGCTAGTAGCATACCATAAATTCTGTACAAACTTGGGCCAAGCCTGATGCATGTTCGTAACACAACAGGGATAACCGCTTGTTGTGCCAAAAACAAGGTGTCCATTGTTGTCATTAAAGAAATTCCGACCTTCATTTGTAATGAGGACCTGGTTGACCTGCTGAAAATATTGTTTGCGCATGAAGTCATCGCTAATTTGAGTAGGGAGTACGTTGTAAGCGATTTTTTCCAAATAGTCCCCGTAGTAGACATCGCCTGTAATGGGCAAAATGCTCTCAAAAGAAAACATCATTTCGACCGCAGAGCACAGCTCAGATCCTTGCGTCGGGTTGTTGCCATGCATATGCTCATCAGCCCCATACATTCCGTTTACAAATCCGTGTGTATCCCTTATCGCCGATAGTCCTTCCCTGACCGCGTCACGGTGTCTTTTGTCCTTGCTTTGTTGATAGTAGATAACTGGCTCTTTAAGCCCTTGCGCTACATTTACACAGTGTAAATTGGGCAATGGATTAAGTTTTCGCAATGTATTGTCAGTGAAGATTTGTGTCCAGTTGAATGTTTGCTTGTGAATCAGTTCTCCGAGCTGTAATAAGGAATTGTCTTTGGTAATGTTATAAAGCCAGTATACAATCGCTAAATTATCCCCGCCTCGCTGCGCTCCCCAGTAGGTCCAACGATCGAGGGGCTGCCCGGGAAGTTTGGCCAGCATGTAGCGAAAATAGTTGGTCATCAGGCCGAGTACTCTTTTATCACCGGTCGCACTATAATATTGCTGAAGGGCCTTTAACATCACCATCTTTGGCCACCAGTCCTCGCGATTATCTTGTTGTGTGCCCTTAATCACGGTATATCCCTCCTGCAATGGCACCGGACCAAAGTATCCATCATCTCGCTGATTTTTGATACTCCATTCAATCCAGGCTTGTGCTTTTTCCTTCAAGATTTTATCATCGAGCAGATATGCAAGGGGAATCAGCCCATCGATCCAGTAAGGACCTCGCTCCCACCCATCGCCGGTGCCACCAAGCCAACCGTTGTCTGGCCCGCAGACCAAACGGTATGCGCTATCCAAGTGGCCCGTCAGCCCGGTGCGTTGCCGGTCCAGCATCTCTAGCATCATACCTCGCGGTTTGATCGCACCTAGTGGCAGGGGAGTATATGGTAAGGCAAGCAGAGGAGCCTGATTGGTGGGATAATGCTTATTGCGTCTCTCCTGACCGTAGCAACCCAGACCTGTCAGCATAACGAAGAAAAAAACCGTACAAGGGATTTTGGTATTCATGTGCCAACTAAAAATTTAATCCACGATGCAAATTACGACTCTTTAACTTTTTATTTCTCGCGCACTTTGGCTGCCTGGCGGGCCAGCATCTTCCACTTTCCCTGCTCCTTTCTCCACACCATCAAAATAATGATATCAACTCTTGAGGGATACCCAGGATTATCTGCTTCAGCAACCAGGCGATGTCTAACAATCGCATTGTCGCCCGATATCTTTATTGTCTGATTTTGGATTGTAACGCTTGTGAAATTGGTCCACCTTTGCATGAATTCATCAATGAATCCCTTCTTGTCACGCACCGTTCCACTGGAGTGAACGTACTCGAGATCATCGGAAGCAAGGTCTGCAAGCACCTGGCTGTCGGGATTAACCATGACCACCCTAAAACGTTCAATCGCCAGCGCAACCTGCTCTTCGTCTGGCTGTCCAAAGGAAACACTGGGGACAGAAATTGCAATCAATAGAATTAGATATTTTACAGAGATAGTACTTAAAGCTTTCATTAGGCGATGTGTCGCAAAGCAGCTCTAATTTAGACACAATTTGATGTAGTTAAACTTTTTGGTTATCTACGCTCGTAGGCTCCATGCCGCGAAGCGGGAGACGCTTTTGGAAACGCAACTAAATCTACTCCTGGAAGACTGATTCGCCTTTTGAAAGAATTGTGGCGGGTAGTGTATAAAATACCATCCGTTATAGTCTAACAATTTCGAGTAATGGTCCCGGTATTTGCCCTAGCCATCACTGTACCAAATATGGAAACTTGAAAATAGGCCGCAAAATGTTGAAAAAAATAAGCCAAATTGTTGGCGCTTCAGCTTACAAACTGGTGTTTTTTCACCTGACTACGCAAGCCATTTTCCCTAAGCAGTCCCGCTATTGTATTCAACAGCTCCAGAGAAGCATCAACTTCATCTCTCCTGGTCGCAACGCTTTCTATATTAAATCCAAATGGGATGGACCTGTCGATGCAATATTGCGTAAGATCCTTGGCAATTGCCACGGCTAATTCCACGGAACGGGCGGCAGCGTTGGGAGATGCCTTCAGGTCCGCTTTGATGTCGTCGGGGATGTGGATCCCAAGCCACTCCATAAAATAAAGCGTCTTAACGGACCCACATATTGTGAGCGTAAAAATTATGGTTGGTAATTCCTGTGTTTTATGTCGACAGGCAGCAACTAAGTCATCAAGAATTTTTTTTGTAAACTCTACATTGAAGATACATTGGGATATAAAGTACGATACACCACAATCCACTTTGTCAAGGATCCTTACATCTTCGTCTTTTAAAATAGCGTGTCTTTCAGGAATGGTGACTGCTCCGATCACGGAGTGTTCAACATGATGCTCACGCCAGATCTCATAAGCCTCCTTCAGACTAGTCTTAACCACATAATCAGGTGCAGGCACGCCAACAAATACAGGATAAAATCCATGCGTCTTCAGCGCGTTCAACCATTGTGTTAACTCGTCACGAGTAAACATACCTGCGGGCCGGTAGATTATTTTGGGAACTGCAAGGCGTCCCAAGTACTGACTTGTAAATTCGAAGGGATCAAGTGCACTGGCGAACGGAAATGGCCTCTCTTCCGACGTTCTCGCTGATTCATCCTGTACGTCATAAACAACTAATGCATCAATGTCAAGTTTTGACAGGATATTCAGGCTTTTTTCAGCGATCTCACTTACCTTTTCCGCAGGCGTCGATGACTTTGGCGGCGTAATACCGTAGAGCAAAAGACCAGACTCTTTTCTCTTGATCTTATTAAAGAACATGCAGTTTCCAGATTGTATAAGAGATAAAAATAAGAAATTATGCAATACGTTGGGACTAAGCACTCTCTTGACCACAGAGTAATTGTGATTCCCCCCCGAAAAACCAGAGGGACAACGTTTGCATTGAGGTTTTGGCACTAAACACCGTTCGGGGGCTCGTATTGCAAAAAAACTTATTTACTCCGACTGAAACTATCTCTCCCTCGAAGAATCGGCTGAAGGATCATTTAATAATAGACATCGCCGACCCTTCGAGGGATGTTTTACGTTTTAGTCTGCTGCCGGAACTCGCGTTCGCGCATCTTAATTTCGTTAGCTGACAGATCTTTTATGTGCGTAGCAATCCACCACCTATTATTCCATTTATCTTTCACTCCCGCTCTTCTGTCACCATAGAACTCATCGCGAGGCTCCTGCATCGAAATTGATCCAGCCTGCAAAGCCTGCCGATAAGTTTCGTCAACATCCTCAACGTACACATAAAGCATGAGAGGCATGGATTCGTAAAGATCCGTACCATTTGAAATCATAATGAGACTATCTCCAATCCGGATCGTAGCGTGCCGGAGAATGCCATCGTCGGAGTTCATGCTCGAATTAACTTCACCCTTAAACGCGGATTCGATGAACTGGATCACTTCAATTGGCTGGTCCGTGGCGATGAAAGGTGTGATAGTATGATAGCCTTCGGGAATATAATTCGGCTGACCGTTTTGCTTGGCTTCAAAGAGCTCGATCAAATTTCCAGATGGATCTTTTAACAAAATTTGTTTTCCACCGATTCCTTCAATGATCCCGCTCCTGAATTCGGCACCCTTGTCCTTTAACTTACGGTACATGGTTTCTGCGTTGTCGACATTGATCTGGATCCTGTTCCAGCCACCTGGCTCGGGGGCGGTTCCATCCGGCATTTTTTGCCCTGCGCCTCCTACACCGGGTTGATTCAAGAATAATCGTAGGTTTCCTCTCGACAGTGCAGCAAATCCTGGGGCCGGATGCATATCAACTCTAAAGTCCAGATTCTCCTCATAGAACCGCATTGCCCTTTCGGTATCATTAACAATGTACCTGAACATAATCTTACTGTTATCCATAAGTTTTTTTTAATAGTTGAAATTCTTTTCATCGGATTTTTTTCAATCACTCGAACCACAATACCCTGCTGGATATTGTAATGTCTCAATTCGAATTGAACGTATAGTTTGAAAATTATAACAACCCAAGATTTTCAGTTGTTCACGTTCCTATTCTTCTTGTGCTCACTTGTGTTTCAAAAACGAACAAGTATTCATCCAAACGGACAGGCATTCACAAACTGAAAGGGTTATTCATGTGCAAACAGGGATCGTCAATGTGGCATGATTATCGGAAGAAGAATTTTGTTTAAAAGGCTGTTATGTTTCGCAATTATTTTAAGATCGCCATTAGAAATATTATGCGATCCGCTTCATCGACGACTATTAACGTTTCAGGGCTAGCGCTGGGCATAACCTGTGGGTTATTAATATTTTCTTTAGTTCACTACCATTTGAGTTTCGATAATTTCCATAAAAACAAAGAAAGGATATATCGTTTTGTTACCGAACAGCATCGTGACATAGTTACATATGCGTCAAGTGTTCCTCCGGCGTTCGGAAAGGCTTTTCGCGATGACTACACTTTTGGAGAAAAGGTGGGGCGAATCTGTACACTTACTGAGCGGCTGATCACCGTTGAAGATAATGGGAATACTAATAAGTTCAGAGAAACTGTTGCATTCGCCGAGACTGAGTTCTTTGAAATATTTAATTTTCCGCTGATCGCCGGGCACCTACGAACGGCACTTGCAGAGCCAAATACTGCCATCATAACCGAAAACATCGCCAGAAAATATTTTGGGAATGAATCACCTTTGAATAAAACGTTCAGCTTCGGCAATCAAATCGATTTTAAAATCACCGGCGTACTGAAAGATATTCCCGATAATACTGATTTCCGTTCCGAAATATATTTCTCCTACCCTACCATCGGTCAATATAATGAGTGGTATGCTGCCGATGACGCCTGGAGCGGGATCACATCCGATATTCAATCATTTGTACTGCTACACCCCGGAGTAATTCCCGGTGAAGTTGAAGAGGCACTGCCTGCATACGTAAAAAAATACAGAGCAGAAAATAAGAACGTACATCATTACAAGCTTCAGCCGCTTGACGATATGCACTTCAATCCGAAATACGAGGGTAGAATGTCTAAGACCACCATTGGCGTTTTAGCCGTAATTGGTGTCTTCTTAATTATCACGGCATGTCTGAATTTTATTAACCTTGCCACTGCACAGGCCATTAATAGAGCAAGAGAAATTGGAGTTCGCAAAGCGCTCGGCAGTGTACGGGTACAGTTGTTTTTTCAATTCATGGTTGAAACCAGCGTCATCGTATTACTTTCATCGCTGGTTGCCTTCTGTCTTGCATATGCTTTACTCCCTTACCTGAATTCATGGTTCGATACGCGCGTGACGCTTGATCTATTTTCTGATCCGGCATTTATTTTCTTTTTGGTGGGAACTATAATCGTAGTCACTTTTCTATCGGGATCCTATCCCGGCCTTATTCTATCTGGATTTAAGCCAGTTCAGGCATTAAAAGGCAAACTTACAAGTCAGAGCCGTAGCCAATTTGGGCTCCGGCGGGTACTGATCATTGCGCAATTTACTATCGCACAGGTGTTGATGATCGGACTTATCGTAATTGTTTTCCAGATGAGATATTTTTTCCAAACAGACATGGGCTTTAGCCGGGACGCTATCGTCATGCTTCCCGTAGGATCCAGGGACAACAAAATGAATTTATTAAGGGAACAACTTCGACAAATTCCGAATGTAGAGAACGTCACGGCCTGTTTCGCAGCTCCGGCCTCCGGTAGTCGGTGGGGAACAATGATAACCTTTGACAAAAGGACGGAAACTGAAAACTTTTCAGTAAGTTTTAAAGGCGGCGATGAGAATTTCATTTCAACATTTGGTATTGAGCTGATAGCAGGCCGAAATCTGACGCCTTCCGATACTATTAGAGAGTTTCTTGTAAATGAAACCCTGGTCAGCAAACTCAATCTTTCGCCAGAGGAAATTCTAGGCAAAATGATACTATCTAATGGCAAGCAGGGGCCAGTTGTCGGAGTGGTGAAGGATTTTCATGATTTGTCTTTCCGGTCTGCTATCTCACCTGTATTCATAGCCACTTCAAGAGAGAACTATAACGAAATTGCCGTAAAGATCAATATGAAAGACGCACGTACAACGCTCGCGGCATTGGAAAAGTCTTGGAGCAATATGTATCCGGAACTCATTTATGAATATGAATTCCTTGACCAGCAAACCGCCGAATTCTATGAAGCAGAACAGACCATGTTAAGACTTATCCAGGTCTTTTCTGTAATAGCATTGTTTATCGGTTGTATGGGATTGTATGGGCTCGTTTCTTTTATGGCGATTCAAAAAACAAAAGAGATTGGGATTCGTAAAGTCCTTGGTGGAAGTGTCGCCAACATACTTTGGATATTCGGGAAAGAATTTTCATTGCTCATCATTATTGCGTTCGCACTGGCAGCTCCTACGGGCTGGTGGATCATGTCGCGGTGGCTTGAGAATTATGAATATCGTTTCAATATGACCTGGTGGATCTTTTTTATGGAAATATCAATAATAGCGATAATCGCACTGCTAACCGTGGGCTTCAGATCTGCCAAAGCCGCGATGATCAATCCTGTGAATTCGCTTAGAGCCGAGTAAGGTACATTCAATTTTAGCCTAGTGCGATGACGTTACAGGTGGATCAGCATTCATTTTGCATCCGCTAATTGTATTTCACCCATCCATAAACTCATTGAGAAATTTATTCTGGATACTCTACAGATTCGTGAACCAAGCGATCTCTTAAATAGTTGCTAATGTCTTGCTGCGACTGGATAACATTTTCTTTGTCACTATCTACCGGAATATTCCTGCACCACTCATCGAGGTTCACAGCCTTCACGTTGTCTCGAGCCTGTATATGAAAAATATTTATAAGCTCGGTCTTTAATGCTACATCATAAATCGGAAAACAGACCTCAATTCTCCGATAGATGTTGCGTATCATCCAGTCCGCTGAACCGAGGTAGACATCGGGATTATTGTTGTTATGAAAAATGAACACTCTACCGTGCTCGAGATAGCGATCAACGATCCGGCTGACTTTAATGTTCTTACTCGTGCCTTCCACACCGGGTACGAGACAACAGATACCCCGAACGATCAATATAATTTCTACACCAGCATTGGAAGCCTCGTACAATTTACTGATCAATACCTTATCCTCAATGTTGTTAAACTTAATACCTATCGAAGCCGGTAGTCCCTTCTTTGCGTGTAGAATCTCCCGATCGATCAATTCAATAAATTGCTGCTGCAAATTGAACTGACCCACGAGCAGTTGATTGAATAGGTTGGGAACATGATCAATTCTTGCTTTTCTATTGTGCAGGACCTTAAAAAGGTATTCCACCTCCCTTAGCATCTGGTAATTTGAGGTTAGGAGAATATGGTCCGTATAATAACGAGCCGTCATTTCATTGAAATTACCTGTCGAAAGAAGTCCAAACAGCTCAGTGTGGCCTTCTGCCACACGTTTGACCAATGCTAGCTTCGCATGGACTTTCAGGCCGGGAATGCTTTCTATAATTTTTACTCCGGCCGTTTTCATTTTTTTGGACCATTTGATGTTGTTTGCTTCATCGAACCGCGCTTTTAGCTCAACAAAAACGATTACCCTTTTGCCGTTTTTCGCAGCGGTTATCAAGGCATTAACTATTCGCGATTCCTTAGCAACCCTGTAAAGCGTGACATAAATGCTTTTGACCGCCGGGTCTATGGCCGCCTGATTAAAAAAATGCATTACCGCATCATAGCTATGATAGGGTGGATGCAATAGTCGATCGGCACTCTTAATGACGTCGAAGATAGAATCATGATTTATCTTCGAGTCGATGCTAGACCAGGTGGTATAGTTCAAAGTTGGATTGTCAACGGGGAGAGACGAAAGATCTTTCAAATTATGATATCTGCCACCTTGCACAACGCACGCGTTTTTCAAGCTCAGATGTGTCTTAAGTAGTTTTAAAGTGTCGGAATGAAAGCCTGGTTCATACAAAAATCGCGTTGCGAGTCCCAGATCGCGCTTGTGAATTTTCTTTTCGATTTTCCTGGCAAGATTTCCTTTGAATTCATCTTCCAGATCCAGTTCGGCATCCCTTGTAATTTTAAAGCTGTGAGATGCGATAAAGCGTCCGGAAAAGAGTAAAGGTAACGCGAGCTTGACGATGTCATCCAGAAAAATGATGTATTGCGTTTCCCCGTACCTTAAGCTATAGAACCTGGACAGGCTATCGGACGGAATGTTGACAATATAGACCTGCTTTCCATCTCTGATTTCATCCACCGACACTGCCAGATATAGCTTATTGTTTTCCGGAAAAAATTTACGATCCTTTAAAAGATTACTGATCTGCACAAATCCAGCGACGTGATGCAAAAAATAGATTTTAAATTGCTGCAGCAAAAAGTCGGGTAAAGGTTCATCATATATCAGGTGAATATTGTTACGCCTCAGTTCAGGCAGTATTAGGGTTGAAACCGTTTCACCAAAACTTTGCAGTTGTTCAGAAATCGTCCGATTGATCGCTTCAAGGTTTTTATGCGTTGGAACAGTTACGCCACCATCCGACAATTTTCGAAGGGCCAGCAATGTTGGCATTCGCACACGGTAAAACTCGTCCAGGTTGGAAGAGTATATCGCAAGAAATCTTATACGCTCCATGAGTGGCACGGTTTCACTCCTTGCTTCCAGCAAAACGCGTTCGTTAAAAGAAAGCCAGCTTAGATCTCGATCAAAAAATGTATCGTTGGCCTTGACGAAGCTGTTCTCTTTCATTTCGCGAAGTGGGCGCTTGATTTATAATTTACTTAACCGTGCATGTTCAGGACCTCTATTCTTACCCTAGCGTTCTTGCTCAAATGGTGTAAAAATAAATTTCCGCTATGAAGCAATTCTCCCAATGAGCAAAGATAATGTGATACAACCAGTGTAATGAATTTGTGGACGTAAATTCACGTCGAAACAGAAATGAAGGGATGAATTCCTGAAAATTGTGAGTGTCTAATCCATGAAACATAGCAATTAAATAGAATTGCTGGTTGCGGGTAGGAGCCGGGTAGTGCAGGACACGGAAAATTTTCCGAGGCCTTTCAGATAATAACAAACGATTGCCTTTGTTTGTTTTGCGAAAACTTTTACCTTCAATTCATCGCACGATAAGTATAGTAAGAGAAAAAATTTATACAGGTTTTGTGTTGCGATTGCATTCTATTGTTGCGCGGCACACGGTGATATCTAGGAGAAGGAATTTGCCGAGTGACTTTTAAAAGTATTTAGATTTCGAACATAAAAGAATATTTGCGGGAGGCAAATCGCTTTGGAAGTTTCGAGTGAAAATACTGTTCCCTTATGGCCTCTATTGGTTTACGGGGCCATTGTGATTGGCCTGGTAATATTAATGCTGGGTCTTTCGTTTATATTAGGTCAGCGTCACAAAGAACACGCCACCAACGAACCTTATGAAGGTGGTATTCTTAGCACCGGCGGCGCCCGTCTCCGTTTTTCTTCACAGTTCTATCTCATCGCAATGCTCTTCGTCATTTTTGACGTAGAGACCATATTCATCTTTTCATGGGCAATTGCATTCAGGGAACTGGGTTGGTTCGGCTATGTTGGTGTGGGAATATTTGTTATCCTTTTGTTTGTCGTACTTATTTATGAATGGCGGAATGGCGCGCTTGACTTTGGTCCTGACGGGAAGAAAATCCTAAAGGCTTATAAAAAACTAACAAAGAAAAAAATCAAGTCATGAAATGGTGGCTAAGCAAACCAGACGCCCCTGTCAGTGCATTGCAAGGTACAGGCTCCTTTGAAGAATCAGTGCGTCAAAGTGTTATGCTAACCTCTGTACAGCGCCTGCTGGGCTGGGGCCGAAAGAATTCCATGTGGCCATTTCATTTTGGATTGTCCTGCTGTTTCGTGGAAATGGCCACGAGTATGACACCAAAGTACGACGTTGCACGATTTGGAGCAGAAGTTATACGTGGCACGCCGCGAGAGGCTGACGTTATGATAATTGCAGGAACTGTTTTTATAAAAATGGCCCCTATCATCAAAAGGCTACACGAACAAATGATGCAACCCCGGTGGGTGATCTCCATGGGATCATGTGCCAACTCAGGGGGTATGTATGATATTTATAGTGTCGTGCAGGGCGTTGACAAATTCCTGCCTGTAGACGTTTATGTCCCAGGCTGCCCGCCAAGACCCGATGCCTTTATGGAAGGGTTGATGCTGCTCGCTGAGTCTGTTGGAAAAGAACAACGGCCGCTCAGCTGGGTGATTGGTGAACAAGGTGTAGTCAAACCTGAAAAGATTGCCGTAAAAGATAGAAGGTATGAAAAGAGAAAGGATATGATAACATTCCGGTCGCCGGACGAGGTTTGAGAGGAAAGTCCATGGTCCATGGTCGATGGTCCATGGCAATGAAGAGGGCCTAAGGCACAAAGACTTAAGAACAGCGGCTATGGACTATAGACTATGGACTGTGAACCATTGGACATCCACCATAAACTTATGGAGAACATTGATCCAACAGAAAGTTTGAATTTAAGGTTTGGTGAAGCAACATTCACCAAGCAAGTAACAAAGGATGATCTACTCACCGTTTGGGTACCGTTGGATCGCATCGTTGAAGTATTAAGGTTTCTTAAATCTGAAATCCCCAATCCCTTCCCTTTCTTATTCGATCTGACGGCCATTGACGAACGAAGCCGAAAGAAGGATGGTGACTACCCCACTTCACATTTTAGCATCGTATACCATCTTTTTTCCTTTGACCGCAATACGTTCATACGCATCAAGATTGCCCTGCGCGAAGATTATCCTGCCGTACCCAGCATCTCGGCGCTTTGGGCTAATGCCAATTGGTATGAACGCGAAGTTTACGACATGTTCGGTATTCACTTTGATGGACATCCACACCTGACGAGAATCCTGATGCCCCTTACGTGGGAAGGTCATCCATTGAGAAAAGAACACCCCGCGAGGGCGACAGAGATGGGTCCCTTCCGCTTATGGCAGGAAAAGCAGGACCTGGAACAATCAGCACTACAATTCCGTCCTGAGGAGTGGGGCATGGAACTTCATAGCGATGAATCTGATTTCATGTTCCTGAATATCGGACCGCAACACCCGGGAACGCATGGCGTCTTGCGCATAGTCTTACAGTTGGACGGCGAAGATATTGTCCAGGCCGTGCCTGACATCGGTTTTCACCATCGCGGTGCTGAAAAAATGGCTGAACGTCAATCATGGCACACCTATATTCCTTACACCGACAGGATCGATTATTTGGGTGGAGTAAACAACAACCTCGCCTATCTATTAGCAGTCGAAAATCTTGCAGGCATCACGGTCCCTGAAAGGGCAAAAGTAATTCGTGTCATGATGTGCGAGTTTTTCAGAATTGCCAGTCACTTGGTTTGGTACGGTACTTTTGCACAGGACGTCGGCCAGCTCTCCCCTGTCTTCTACATGTTCACAGACCGGGAAAGGGTATTCGATATTGTTGAGGCCGTCTGTGGCGGACGAATGCACCCGAACTGGTTTCGAATCGGTGGTACTGCACAGGACCTACCCGTCGGCTGGGACTCGCTCGTTAAGAAATTCATTGATTATTTTCCGGCCCGCCTTCGCGAATACGACAACCTGGTAATGAAGAACAGTTTGTTTAAGGCTCGGACGGAAGGCATAGGAATTTTTACAACCGAGGAAGCCATTGAATGGGGGGCGACGGGTGCCAACCTGCGAGCCTGCGGTTTTGATTGGGACTTCCGAAAAAAACGTCCGTATTCAGGTTATGAAATGTTCGACTTCGACGTGCCACTGGGAAATAACGGCGACTGTTTTGATCGCGCTGCTGTACGAGTTGAAGAAATGCGTCAGAGTCTTCGGATCATCGAACAATGCTGGAAAAATATGCCGCCGGGTCCGTATAAAGCGGATCACCCGCTCACAACACCACCAATTAAAAAAAATACAATGCAGGATATAGAGACACTCATTACGCATTTTCTAGGTGTTAGCTGGGGACCTGTTATCCCAGGAGGAGAAGCTTTGAGCTGTATCGAGGCACCTAAGGGCGCAAACGGATATTTTGCCGTCAGTGATGGTAATACGTCCCCATATCGAGTTCGGATTCGTACCCCATCCTTTGCACATATGCAAATGTTACCCTATATAAGCCGTGGTTATACCGTCGCAGATTTGTTGAGCATTCTCGGTGCAATGGATTATGTACTGGCGGATATTGACAGATAATGGAATCAAACAATAGAACAACATGTTGACGACCGAAGAAAAAAATGAAATTGATCATGCCATAAGTCTGGTACCTGTGAGAAAGGCGGCTGGAATAGATGCTCTGAAAATTGTTCAGGAGCATCGCCGCTGGATATCAGACGAAAGCTTGCGCGATATCGCCGCCTATATGGATATGTCACCCGAGGAATTGGACTCGGTTGCAACATTTTACAACCTGATCTTCAGGAAACCGGTGGGACGGCACATCATCCTGCTTTGTGACAGCATTAGTTGTTGGGTGATGGGGTACGAGAATATTTTGCAAGACCTCTCCACTAAGCTGGGAATAAAGTATGGCGAAACAACGACTGATGGGCGGTATACCTTACTTCCTAATTGCTGCTTAGGGACCTGCGACTGCGCTCCGGCGCTGATGATCGATGACGATCTCTACAGAAATCTCACAACGGACCAGCTGGACTATATTTTGGCAAAGTATGATTGAGCTCTATAGTAAACCGTCAAAAGGAATTGTGTCACCAATAGTGATGGGCTTGCCATCGAATGGCATATTGATTGACTATGCGATTTAAGAAATGGAAAAACCGCTAACCCAACATATACGCGCAGACAGGCAACCGCTTACCCTCAAAGAATATGAGATGGCTGGGGGATACCAGTCATTGCGAAAAGTGATCAAGGCGATGACCCCAAAGGCGGTAATTGACTTGGTCAAAGAGTCAAACCTGCGTGGGCGCGGCGGTGCAGGATTTAACACAGGTTTGAAATGGAGTTTTGTTCCCGCGGATTCCACCACACCCAAATACCTGATCGCCAACGCCGACGAAATGGAACCTGGAACATTCAAGGACAGGATATTGCTGGAATGTACTCCACATCAACTGATTGAGGGGATGATACTTGCTTCCTATGCGATCGGGGCAAATATATCATACATCTATTTGCGATGGGCTTATAAGACAGCAGCACATGCCCTAACAAAGGCACTTGAGGAGGCTAAAGCTGCAGGATATCTGGGGCAAAATATTCTCGGGTCAGGATTTAATCTGGAGATGCATCTTCACACCGGCGCGGGAAGATACATGTGTGGAGAAGAAACAGCTCTTCTAAATTCACTGGAAGGTAAGCGTGCAACCCCGCGCGCTAAACCTCCATTCCCTCAGATCAGTGGCCTGTTCGGAAGGCCCACCATTGTGAACAATGTTGAAACTTTATGCTGCCTTCCACATATTTTGATGAATGGCCCGGACTGGTTCAAAGATTTAAGCCGCACTTCTGACGCGGGCACCAAAATATATGGTGTCAGTGGCAGGGTAAAAAAACCGGGAGCCTGGGAGTTGCCAATGGGTATAACCATGCGTGAACTCATCGAAGAATACGCGGGTGGAATGCAGGATGGCCTGAGATTCAGAGGGGCATTGCCTGGCGGAGCCTCTACGGACTTTTTGGTTGAAGAGCACCTGGATGTCAAACTGGATTACACTTCGGTAGCAGCTGCCGGCAGTCGTCTTGGAACCGGTACGCTGGTAATTTTGGATGATAAAACTTGCCCGGTTGGGTTTGTAAAAAACCTGGAGCATTTTTTTGCACAGGAGTCTTGCGGATATTGTACCCCTTGCCGCGAGGGTTTGCCTTGGGTTGAAAAGATACTGGAGTCAATCGACCTGGGTAAGGGCAGAATGGAAGACTTGCAGTTGCTTGCTTTTCATACCAAATACTTAGGACCGGGAAATACATTTTGTGCGTTTGCACCTGGCGCGATGGAACCTTTGCAAAGTGCACTTAAATATTTTCGCGAGGATTTCGAAAAGCATATACATGAGAAAGTATGTCCGTATGAAAGAGAGACGTTATCCGTTCTCCGGTAATCGCGAGAACGGACATACGTGTTAACTAATAACTAATAACTATTAACTACTAAGCACTTAACTGACTACTGATTACTGACCCATGACGCTCTACATCGACAACAAACCCTATGACGTGAAAGCCGGAAAAAATCTTCTGGAGACGTGTCTGACCCTGGGTTTTGACCTGCCATATTTCTGCTGGCATCCATCGTTAGGATCTGTGGGCGCATGCCGCCAATGTGCAGTTAAGATGTACAGAGATGAAGACGATAAAAAGGGAAGGCTGATCATGTCTTGTATGGAACCCGTAGCAAACAATCAGCGCATTTCAATACAGGATGCAGAAGCAAGGGAGTTTCGTGAGCATGTGATTGAATGGCTGATGACCAATCACCCTCATGACTGCGCGGTGTGTGACGAAGGCGGCTCATGCCACCTCCAGGACATGACCGTGATGACAGGTCACGCCTACAGACGCTTCAATTTCAAAAAAAGGACGCACAAAAATCAATACCTTGGCCCTTTCATCAATCATGAAATGAACCGTTGCATCCAGTGTTACCGTTGTGTCAGGTTTTATAAAGACTATGCTGGCGGAAAGGATCTGGATGTGTTCGCCTCCCGCAGCAATGTTTATTTTGGGAGGCATGAAGACGGCGTATTGGAAAGCGAATTCAGCGGAAATCTCACCGAAGTTTGTCCCACCGGTGTGTTTACCGACAAGACATTAAAGCAACACTATACGCGTAAATGGGACCTCACCACGGCGCCTTCTGTTTGTCAGCATTGCAGCCTTGGGTGTAATATCATCGCCGGAGAGCGCTATGGGGAATTGCGTTCAATCACCAGCAGGTATAATGGAGCGGTAAATGGTTACTTTATTTGCGACCGAGGTCGTTTTGGATACGAGTTTGTAAATGCCCCTGGCAGAATACGCAAAGCTGTGTGCGATACGGAAGTGGTAAGGAAAGAGGAAGTAACGGAAAGGATGAAACACTTGATAGGATCATCGAAGGTTATTGGGATCGGTTCGCCCAGAGCTTCAGTTCAATCAAACTTTGCACTAAAAATGCTTGTCGGTAAAAACAATTTTTACCATGGTGTTTCAGATAATGAGCACGACCTTGCCAACCTTGTCATAAAAATACTTCACGAGGGCCCTGCCCCCACTCTTTCGATGAAAGAAGTCGAACTTGCTGATGCCGTTTTTATTTTAGGTGAGGACCTTACCAACACAGCACCCATGATGGCGCTTGCTGTAAGGCAAAGCGTTCGCCGACAACCCATGGAGCAGCTGGCTCATATCAACATTCCTGCTTGGCATGATGGCGCGGTGCGGGAATTGGTTCAGGAGCAAAAAGGTCCGCTTTTTATTGCGTCTGTTCACACGACAAAACTTGATGATGTAGCGACGGAAACCTTCCACTCGTCACCAGACGAAATTGCGCGCCTTGGATTTGCCGTGGCTCACCTGCTGGACGATGACAGTCCTGAAGAGGCAAGTCTCTCGCCGGAAGAAAGCAAACTGGCACAGAAGATTGCCAGCATTTTGTCCATGGCAAAACGTCCCGTAATTATTTCAGGTGCGTCGTGTGAGACGGATCACGTGCTCGAAGCTGCAGCCAACATAGCGTGGGCGTTGCATCGCAAAAACCAGCAAGCCGGGATTGTACTTACTCTCCCTGAATGCAACTCATTGGGACTTGCAATGATGGGCGGTCATAGATTGGAAGCTGCATTTAACGCCGTACTGAATGGTCACGCCGATACAGCCATTATCATGGAGAATGATTTGTACCGGCATGGTAAAAAATCTATAGTTGATGAATTTTTGAAAGTCTGCAAGAATATTATTGTCCTCGATCATTCTCCAAATCCCACGACTGAAAAAGCGAATATCTTAATACCCTCTGGAACGTTCGCAGAATCCGATGGAACGCTCGTAAACAATGAAGGACGTATTCAACGATTCTTCCAGGTGTATGAGGCAACCGAGAACATACAGGAAAGTTGGCGATGGCTGCTGGGGTTGGGTACGGCCTTGGGAGTTGATGAAATGTCACATTGGAAAAGTTTTGAAGATATCACCCAGGCTATTGCCAAGGAAGAACCGTTTTTGAAGAATATAGACAAAGTAAGCCCTCCCGCGGGATTCAGAATAAATGGACAACGGGTTCCGCGAGAGACACATCGTTTTAGCGGTCGCACTGCGATGTTGGCAAACATAAATGTGAGTGAACCCAAGCCTCCTGTAGATTCTGATTCACCTTTGTCGTATACAATGGAGGGGTTCCGCGGGCTACCACCATCTTCCATGATTCCTTTCTTCTGGGCTCCTGGTTGGAATTCTGTACAATCCATCAACAAATATCAACAGGAAGTAGGCGGACCGTTGCGCGACGGGGATCCAGGCATACGGTGTTTTGAACCCGTTCAGACTTCGAAAATTCAGTATTTTAAGTCAGACCCCGCGATATTTGAATCACAAGAGGACCACCTGCTGATTGTACCCCTGCACCATATTTTTGGTTCAGAAGAATTAAGCGCGCGGTCTCCGGCCGTGGGCGAGCGTTGTCCGGCACCATACGTCATGGTCAACACTGCCGATTCTGCTGATCTGAAAATTCATGAAAATGAGGAGCTATCATTCGAGGTAGGCGGTCAACCTTATCAATTACCGGTTAAAGTAAGTAGCGAAATGCCTAGAGGCATGGCGGGATTGCCATATGGGCTACCGGGTCTTCCATTTGTTGAATTGCCGGCATGGGGTATTCTTAATAAGGAAATGAAATGGATGAAGCAACAATAAATCATTTGCTTATCGTCGGTGGCGTATTGGGCGGATTGCTCATAGTGGCCCCCGGTCTTATATGGCTAGAGAGAAGACTGTTAGCGCTGTGGCAGGACCGCTATGGCCCCAACCGAGCCGGTCCTTTTGGGGTGCTCATCGTATTGGCTGACACCATAAAGCTTTTTTTTAAGGAAGACTGGATTCCTCCTTTTGCTGATAAGGTCGTGTTTGTCATGGCTCCAGCCATCGTGATGATTACGGTATTCTTCAGCTTTGTGATCATTCCCTTTGCACCGGGAATAATTGTTACGGATCTGAATATTGGAATACTTTTCTTTTTGGCAATGTCTTCAATGGGTGCCTACAGCATTATCCTGGGTGGATGGGCCTCCAACAATAAATATTCATTGCTCGGTGCTATGCGGGGTGCAGCACAAATGATATCGTACGAAGTCTTCATGGGACTAGCGCTGATGGGCACGGTATTGTTGGCCAACTCATTCAGCCTCGTTGATATCATTGAAGCGCAAAGAGGTATGTGGTTCGTGATTCCGCAGTTCGTTGGCTTCGTGATATTCTTTATCGCGGGCATAGCGGAAACTCATCGCCTTCCTTTTGATATTCCGGAAGCCGAAAGCGAACTAGTTGCTGGATTTCACTCCGAATACTCGGGAATGAAATTCGGGATGTTTTTCGTTGGGGAATACCTAGGCATAACGTTGATTTCAAGCCTTACGGTTTGCCTGTTTTTTGGCGGATGGCTTGGACCAGATTTTCTTCCGCCTTTGGTATGGTTTGTATTGAAGACGTTTGCCTTTATAGCACTATTTATTTTGCTAAGGGCGTCACTTCCGAGGCCGCGTTATGATCAGCTGATGGAATTCGGTTGGAAGATACTCCTGCCGCTCACATTGATCAACTTGATGATAACGGCAGGTGTAGTTTTGATGCGAGAAGGCTGAAAGGTTGAATTTGAAGATTGAAAGATCGGAAGTTGGGACTATAAAAATTGGAAAATATGTTTAGCATCATTCGCAGTATGTGGATCACGTTTATGCACATGTTTCATAAGCGTGAAACCGTCCAGTATCCCGAACAAAAGAATAAGCTCACGACGCGTTGGCGGGGAAGAATTGTCCTGACGCGGGATCCGGATATGGGTGAACGATGTGTTGGATGCTACCTTTGTGCTGCAGCCTGTCCGGTAGATTGTATTTCGCTGCAGGCAACTGAAGACGAACATGGCAGGAGGTATCCTGAGTTCTTTCGAATTAATTTTTCACGGTGTATTTTCTGCGGCTATTGCGAGGAAGCATGTCCGACGTATGCCATTCAACTGATACCTGATTTTGAGATGGGCGAATATGATCGTCAGAACCTGGTATACGAAAAAAAGGATCTGCTTATTGACGGACAGGGGAAATATCCAGGTTACAACTATTATAAAGTTGCTGGATTGGCGATCGGAGGAAAAGATAAAGGAGAAGCACAGAATGAAGATCCTCCGGTGGATGTTCGCAGTCTCTTGCCTTAGGGAGTTATCCGTTATCAGTTATCAGTTATACGTTATCAGTTATACGTGGGTGTGTGAGTGGGGAAAACTAGAAACTAAAAACTAAAAACTAAAAACTAAAAACTAAAAACTATAAACTATAAACTATAAACTATTAACGGATAACAGATAACAGATAACAGATAACAGATAATGCAACTCGCCTTCTACATAACATCGGCCATTGCGGTCATTGCAACAGTGATGGTAATAACGAATCATAACCTGATTCATGCCCTGCTATATTTAGTAGTTTCATTCTTGGCAGTAGCGGTCGTTTTTTATCTTTTAGGAGCACCTTTTGTCGCGGCGCTCGAGGTGATCATCTATGCTGGTGCTATTGTCGTGCTGATCATTTTTGTTATTATGATGCTGAACCTCAAAGAGGAGGCAGTCGCGCAGGAGCGGCAATGGTTAAGTCGCGGGATCATCACCGGACCAGCATTGCTGTCGCTAGTGCTGCTGGCAGAGCTGATTTACATTATTGTGGGAGCACAAGTTGCCCCATCGGACGCGCAGATTGTTGACTCCAAAGCTGTAGGGATGTCACTCTACGGACCTTACGTTATAGGTGTGGAACTGAGTGGAATATTACTAATGGCAGGGATCGTTGGCGCATATCACTTGGGACGACAAAAGAAGAAAATTGTTCACAGGTTTTTGGAGGAAGAAGCTAGTTAGTTTAATAGTTAATCGTTAATCGTTAATCGTGGGTGTGGGGGTGAGTGTGGGGTGAGTGTGGCGCAGATGAACAGGCGCTGCTGAAGTTATAATGGAGTAAGGAATAAGGAATAAGGGAATAAGGTATTATGTATTAGGTATAAAGCTTAACTATTTACGGATAACTAATAACTATTAACTATTAACTATCAACTATTAACGGATAACGGATAACGGATAACCCATGGACCAGGTACCTACGGAAGCGGGACTAATATTGGCAGGCGTTCTTTTTACGCTGGGTCTTATCAGCGTACTGATCAGGCGCAATATTATTTTTATGCTGATTTCCGTGGAGATCATGCTGAACGCAGCGGGCCTTGCTTTTGTGGTAGCGGGCGCAAAGTGGTCACAGGCAGACGGACAGGTAATGTTCATCTTCATACTAACCATGGCCGCAGCAGAAGTCTCTGTAGGGCTTGCGTTGATCCTGCAGATCTATCACCAGCTCAAAACACTGGATAGTGATGCGGCGAATAAGATGAAGGGATGATCCGTTATCAGTTATCCGTTATCCGATAAAAGTGGGGGTGAGCGAGGGTGTGGTGCTGCTCAACGGTCTGCAGCTGATTGCTAAATTGATGAGCCACCAATAAAAACTAAAAACTATTAACTATTAACTATTAACTATTGACTAGTAACGGATAACGGATAACTATTAACGGATAACGGATAACGGATAACGGATAACAGAAACAACCATGACAGAACTACTCTGGATAGTGCCTGCTCTCCCCTTCCTGGGTGCAATCATTCTGATAATCCTTGGGACAAAACTCTCACGTATAGCAGCGTCTTTTGTTGGCGCGGGCAGTGTTGGGTTGTCAGCGCTGCTGGTTATCCTGATAGGTTTGAATTATGCTCCCGCGGCCGGGCCGTTCAGACAGGTGCTATGGCAATGGATTGATGTTGCGGGATTGAGCCCTGCTTTTGGGTTTCACCTGGATTCACTTTCGCTGGTTTTTATTTTTGTCATCACCTTCGTAGGATTCTTGATACACGTGTATTCAACCGAGTTCATGGCGGAAGACGAGGGCTTCGCCAGATTTTTTGCTTATCTGAACCTCTTTGTTGCATCCATGTTGATTTTAGTACTGGCTGATAATCTGGTGTTGATGTATCTCGGATGGGAGGGTGTGGGTCTATGCAGCTATCTGCTGATCGGTTTTTGGTATGAAGAGAAGAAAAATGGTGACGCAGCACGAAAGGCGTTTATTGTAACACGTGTTGGCGATACGGCCATGGCAATCGGATTATTCATGCTCTTTGATATCTTCGGCACATTAATCATCAATGACATTTTAGAACAAGCCCCTCAGCTTTGGTCTGTCGGTTCGCAAACTGCTATGGTTGTTGCCCTGCTGCTTTTAGGTGGTGCTGTTGGAAAATCTGCTCAACTTCCTTTACAGACATGGCTGCCCGATGCTATGGCTGGTCCGTCACCAGTCAGCGCATTGATCCATGCTGCCACAATGGTTACCGCCGGTGTTTATCTGATCGCACGTATGCACGTCATCTTTGAGCTCTCGCCTACGGCACAGCTATGTGTTGGAATAATCGGCGCCCTCACGTTGCTGATCGCAGGGTTTAGCGCCCTTACACAGTTTGACTTGAAGCGTGTGCTGGCGTATTCCACCATTAGCCAGATAGGATATATGTTCCTTGCCCTAGGAGTTGGCGCCTGGTCGGCCGCTATTTTTCATTTTATGATCCACGCATTTTTCAAAGCATTATTATTCCTTGGCGCGGGCGCGGTAATTATGGTCTTACACCATGAGCACGACATGTTTAAAATGGGAGGACTAAGAAATAAACTTCCCGTGATCTATTGGACATTCCTGATTGGGTCTGCGTCATTAGCCGCCCTACCCTTCATCACAGCCGGCTTCTACAGTAAGGACAGTATCCTCTGGCTTTCATTTGCCGGAGAAAAAGGAAATATATGGTTTTTCCTTGCTGGATTGACTGGTGCGTTTGTCACGTCAATATACACCTTCAGAATGGTCTTCGTCACTTTCTTTGGGGAAGCCAAAACCGCCGTAGGACATCACACAGGTGCGCGAATAACTATACCGTTGGTTATCCTGGCAGTACTCTCCCTGGTAGGAGGATTTATTGAGCTTCCTCACACACTTGGGCATCTTGAATTGTTCTCAGACTTTCTGAAGCCCGTATTACCAGCCGTTGCAGTTGATCCGAGTGCTACAACAGGGATGGAATGGACCATCCAGGGCATCACGATGGTGCTGTCACTAGTGGGTATTTTCATCGCTTATCATTATTATGTCCGAAAGCCTGAACAGGCATCTCAGCTGAAAAGCTCTTTGGCCGGTCTTCATCGTTTTTGGTTTATGGGTTGGGGATTTGATAATCTGTATGACAGCGTACTTGTGAAGCCATATGTTTTTCTTGCGACAGTTAACAAGAACGACATAGTTGACAAATTTTATTCGCTAATCGTTTATACAACGGAACTTCTGCACAGAATATTTGCCCGTTCACAGGGAGGAATTCTCCGCTGGTATATTATGAGCATGGTAATAGGTGCAATCCTGATCTTAACCTTGGGGCTACTGCTATGATACTTCCCGTTTTGATTATCATGCTTATGGCCGGAGGGATTGTCGCTTGGATTGGCGCCCGGATTAATACGAACGTTTCACGTTGGATTTCTCTAATTGCACTGCTTGCAAACTTTATAATAACCTTTCTTCTCTGGATGGAACAGGAATACCTCATGGACCTTTCGAATTCGGCGTGGCTGGCGAAATACAATTTACCCTGGATACCCGGCTTTGGAATAAGCTTCAATCTGGCCCTCGATGGACTAAGTTTGTTGATGCTGCTGCTGACTTTCCTGTTGGGCATGTTTGCTGTGCTTACTTCCTGGAAAGAAATACAGTACCGGGTCGGATTCTTTCATTTTAATTTGTTGTGGGTGCTGGCCGGAATCACCGGGGTGTTTCTGACTATGGATTTGTTCCTGTTCTATTTCTTCTGGGAGGTCATGCTGATCCCTATGTATTTTCTCATCGCGATATGGGGACACGAAAACAGGCGATATGCTGCCTATAAATTTTTCATTTTCACCCAGGCTAGCGGGTTACTAATGTTCCTTGCTATTCTAGGTCTATACTATATACATGGAAATTTAACTGGCACCTTTACCTTCGATTATTTTCAGCTGATTGGCACAAAATTTTCTGCAGAGGCTGAACGTTGGCTAATGCTTGGATTCCTCGCAGCCTTCATAGTCAAGCTGCCAGTGGTGCCATTTCACTCGTGGTTACCTGACGCACATTCTGAAGCACCGACGGCCGGCAGCGTTATATTGGCGGGATTATTACTCAAAACCGGTGCATATGGATTGCTCCGGTTTATTGTTCCGCTGTTTCCAGGCGCAGCGCATGAGATCGCTCCGTGGGCCATGTCGTTAGGCGTGTTTGGTATTCTATATGGAGCCTTGTTGGCCTTCTCACAAACTGATTTAAAGAGGCTTGTGGCTTACACGAGCGTTAGTCATATGGGGTTTATAATGCTCGGGGTATTTGCGTTCAACGAATGGGCTACGCAAGGTGTCGTTATGCAGATGATCACACATGGCATCAGCACAGGCGCGCTCTTCATTCTAGCTGGTTCTATTTATGAGCGAATCCACACGCGCGATATAGGACAAATGGGAGGATTCTGGAAAAAAATGCCGTTCATGGGCACTATAGGGCTTGTGTTTGCGATGGCGTCTCTTGGATTGCCAGGGTTGGGAAATTTTATCGCGGAGTTTTTAACGCTCATCGGCTCCTGGAAAGCCACTCATAAACTCACCATTCTGGCAGCGGTGGGTTTGGTGGCAGGCACAATTTATTCCCTGAGAATTATGCAGCGAGTATTCTATGGCACGCAGGAAAACACTCATCAGCTCAGCGATCTGTCATTCCGGGAAAAACTGATCCTTGTTCCTCTTGTCCTTATCATCGTTTGGCTCGGATTATATCCTCAACCAATATTGGATACGGTGAGGCCATCGCTGGATCCAATCCAGGCCAATCATTCGACAACGGTCGTCCCGGATAACTTATATGTGGATATCATGAAAGGAGACACTTATGAGTAAAACTGATTTTTTAAGCGTAGTTCCGCTATTTATACTGACAAGTGCAGCTATTCTCATTTTGTTTTCCATCGCAGTAAAGCGAGACCATAAGGTAATTTATGTCATTACAACGGTGTCGCTAGCTATCGACTTTATCTTTCTCGTCTGGTATAAGGCGACGGCTACTTGGGTTATTGAACCGCTGTTTATATTCGATGGATTTGGCACCTTCAATACCGGCCTTATATTATTAACAGCACTCGCTGTCACGATGATCTCTTACGCCTACTTTGAACAACGCGAAGAAAGGAAGGAGGAATATTACATCCTGCTGATACTTGCCACACTCGGGGCGATTGTTCTTGTGATCAGCAAGCATTTTGTGTCGCTTTTTCTTGGTCTCGAAATTCTCAGCGTATCGCTATACTCCATGATTGCCTACCTACGCAAACGTGCACGTTCGGATGAAGCTGGGATCAAGTACCTGATTTTAGCTGCATTCTCGTCAGCCTTTCTGTTATTTGGAATGGCACTGGTATATACAGCGGTGGGCACCATGGAATTTTCTAAAATTGCCAGCCATCTCTCGTCTTTAGAAGCCATGCCAGTCATTGTATTTGCTGGTTTCGGACTCATGACCGTTGGAATAGGATTTAAATTAGGCGTTGTGCCTTTCCATATGTGGGCTGCCGATGTTTATGAAGGAGCACCCGCACCCGTTACGGCTTTTATTGCAACCGTTTCGAAGGGAGGTATGATGGCATTGTTGGTTCGTTTTTTCACGGCAATCGACGGCTATCAGTATCATGGTCTCATCTTGATTTTCACTATTATCGCAATCGCGTCGATGTTCATCGGAAATTTTCTGGCGTTGAGACAGGGTAACGTTAAGCGCGTGCTGGCATACTCCTCTATTGCCCATCTTGGATATCTGCTCGTTGCATTCCTGGCAGGAGGAACGTTGGGGATCGAAGCTGTGAGTTTTTATCTGGTTGCCTATTTCATTACTTCAACGGGTGCTTTTGGTATACTTGCAACCCTTTCAGACAGGGATAGAGACGCGGAATTGTTGGACGACTATAGAGGCCTGTTTTGGACAAGACCTTGGACTGCAACAATGTTCACATCCATGCTTCTGTCTTTGGCTGGGATTCCATTGACTGCCGGCTTTATTGGCAAATTTTACCTGGTCGCTGCAGGTGTGAGGGAACATCTGTGGCTTCTGGTGGTGATGCTGGCGGTCAACAGTGCTATTGGCTTATACTATTATATTAAGATCATTGCAACAATGATGGAAAAAAATGAGGTGGAACGGCCAGCCTCAAATGAGCTGAATCCATCAGTATATGTCGTGAGCGGCGTGACAATGGCGATACTTACAATTCTTCTTATCTGGATCGGTGTGCACCCCAACGGCATGATGGTACTTATCCATGAGCTCCTTGCACTTGACTAGGATCCTGCTGAAAAACCCGCAACCGATTGTTATGGAGTTTTCTTTGTTGTATATTGATCAAAATGAAAAAAATCAACGGCCATGCAATTCCACCCCAATGAGCTGTTTTTGGTATACGATCCACATTCCAATGTCGGTAAACAAACCAGGGCGATAGCACATGATATGTGTAAACATTTGAATGAAGTTGATGTAGTGCATGAGCGCCTTTCGCCAACGTACTGGAAAGAAATCCTTAACATGGCTCACGTCCATCCGAACGATTTATTGGATCATTCTCATCCTGACTACAAGGCAAAAGTTTCAACTAATACTTATACGATGGATGGATGGTTAGAGGTGCTGGTTCACGATAGCCATTTAATAAAGTACCCTATCGTGATCTTCAACCGCTGCGCCGTTGTCTGCCATACTCCAACAGATATCATGAAGATCAAGCCCAAGCCTGTCGAAAAGGTGATGCCTCATCTCAAGGATTGCCATTAAACCTACGTTGGTTTACCTTTATTTGTTTTCTAACCAATCATATTGGGTTTTGTATTTCGAAAAACGATCGTTGCTCAATGCACGTAGTTATGAGCATACAACTTAGAGTCAGCGCTTGATAAGGCAATAAGATTGATTGCGCAAAATATTTTCTTTTTTACTAAGGTGATAAGGTCGAGGCACACAGAATTCCGATAGTATTGAGTGCGCCTTGACTGTCGCGGGTTATGTCTTCATCGCTTACCACTTATATTGACTGAGTCATAAACCAAACGACATTTTTTTCGTGCTATTCCTTCCCAATAATGGAATCATTACGAAGACATTCATACTCTTAACTCCAGCAGCGCTAGTTCCAGTTTCCTGTTTTGAGCCGGTAATTCGATGCTATCGGGAGTCTTGTAGTGTTCTATAAATGCAAAACCGAAACTCTTATAGTATTCTATAAGGACAACATTGCTTGCCCATGTATCCATTCGGATAAACCGCAATTTCATTCGTCTTGCGTGTCTTGTTGTCCAGTCTACGATGACACCAAAAAGTTTCTGTCCCCTGAAAACCGGATTGACTACAATTCTGTGGAGGTATAGGGCGTCACCTTTTTCCTTATCCCGCCAAATGATTTTATCGGAGTAGCAAACGCTAAAGACGATAGCAACCTGCGAATTCACCACAACTTTGTAATGATTCCCATTTAAGACATCACTTTCCAACACTCTTTTGTCAAAGTCTACCCAAACCGGAAAGCCGTTAGCTTGCTGATACCGGATTGCTTCATCGTAGAGCTGATGGATGAATTCTAAATCAGTGGGCAGTGTATTTTCTATTTTCAATTCTTTGGTCATGGCGCACACTTCCAATCAATCAATATTTTTCACTTTATTTCAGGATACACTGTCCACATCTGTTGCGTATTTCGGAAATTCTTATAAATTGACATACAGCTTCAAACTATTGCTTCCTCTCAGCTTTATCGGTTCTTTATCAAATGTATTAGGAAGAAATGGACACGTTTGATCAGGTAATATCCTTTTTACCACTGTTTTTCATTGGACTCGCCGCACTATTGAGCATAAGAGTATTTCTCGGCGAATCGCCTCGTTCTCTTCGAATGTTCGCCCAGTTATGCATCATCACATTCCTCGTCGAGTTACCAGGGCACCTTATCAAGGAAGGACAAAACCCGAATCATTGGCTATATAATATCTTTCATATCTTCTATTACATCTATCTCGCCAGTATATTTTATCAACAGCTGAAAAATGAATGGATAAAAATTTCAATATCCGTGTTCTATATAGTTTTTATTCTCTTTGCAATTTACAATACGCTTTTTCTCCAGGATTTGTTTTCATTGCAGACTTATCCATTAGTCATCGGGGGGGCTTTTAGCATCTTTTTGTCAGGAGCATATTTCTGGGAATTGTTCACAAGCACCGACCACGAAAGCATTACTCGAGATCCATTCTTCTGGTTTACGTTCGGGTTAATTCTGTATTTTGGCGGTACCCTGCCCTTTTTAGGAATGTTTAATTATATGTCTGATAACTTCTACGATTTCACAGTATTTTATTATCGATATTTCTCAAATGCATTTTCTATATTACTCAATATTCTAATTATGATCGGGTTCTTATGCAGGAAAAGCTATCAGAGGTTGTCCTGATTTTGATAAGCAGTACGCTTATCATTTTAATCCTCATCATCCTTATTGTTGCTGCCTTATTTATCAGCCAGCGTCGACGATTCAGGCATCGCCAGGAACTTTCTGAACTAAAAAACGTCTACGAACGCGAAGTTTTGAAGACTCAGCTCGAAACCCAAGCCCAAACTTTTGAAACGATCTCACAGGAACTTCACGATAATGTTGGTACACTAATCTCAATCGCATTAGTACATATTAAGACAATGGCTGCAAGTGCGCATGAGACGGCAAGCAAAAACATTTTGGAAGCCAACAAAACACTTGATGAGGCATTGGGTATTCTAAGAGACATTTCTCGGAGCATCAATCCCGACCACATTCAGAAAATGGGCTTGAGCCAGTCAATCCGGAATGAACTTGAGAGGTTAAAGCGAACGAAAATGTTCACGACTGAATATCAGTGCACCGGAGAAGAATTTGCACTTGAACCACAGAGGCAAATGATATTCTTCAGAATAGCGCAGGAAGCACTAAACAATGTCATTAAGCACGCCCAAGCCACGCACATTACTGTAAGCTTGAAGTTTAACAGACCTCTGATTGAACTGTCCGTTCAGGATAATGGTAAGGGGTTCATTTATTTACCCGACCAGGGAGGTTTTGTAAATCAATCAGGCCTCGCGAACATGACAAAAAGAGCAAAATTGATGAATGCAATATTTTCAATTAAGAGTGAATTGGGTAAGGGTACGTTACTTCAATTGAAACACCATGAGCCACAGGATCAATATTTTGACGAAAAACATATATGATAAAAACTGGTGTAGTAGAAGATGACACCCGGTACCAGGAGTTGCTCCGGACAATCCTATCAAGTTCCGATAAAGCCACACCCGTTTTTATCGTTGGCAATTGTAACGAAATAATTTCGGAGGTTAGAAAATATACACCAGACGTTGTAATTATGGATATTAATTTGCCGGGGAAAAGTGGGATCGAAGGCGTAGCTGAATTGAAGAAATCCTATCCAGACGTCAAGGTATTAATGCTTACCGTCTTTGAAGACGAAGATAAGATCTTTGCTGCCATTAAGGCTGGTGCAGACGGCTATCTGCTAAAGAAAGACTCTCCTCAAAAAGTTCTGGATTCGATCCAGGATGTATATGAAGGCAAAAGTTCAATGAATGGTATCATAGCGAGAAAGGTACTTGAATACTTTCATAAAAAACCAACTGTAAAAAAACCCGATGAATACCATCTTACAAAACGCGAGCATGAAATTCTGGAGCTTCTTATGGATGGACTAAGTTACAAAGACATAGCTGACAAGTGTGCCATCTCCATTCAGACTCTGAACTCACACATAAAAAATATCTATAATAAATTGGGCGTTCACTCGCGATCAGAAGCGTCTGCAAAATTTCGCGCTGGTTAAACGCGTACACTGGTCGGTTTTACCGGAATATCCATCCCGCAAATCAGGAATGCACCATACCATAAACATGGTACCTTCCACTGTTTAGCAATACTATTTACTAAGTACATGGGATGTTTTACCGTCCATGCTGAAGATACTTTTATATCAGGTTTGCTGCTGACAAAAGGCAGTTTTATCAGACAAGAAAATATCATCATTATGGAAACGATAAAAGTTATAGTACCGCCAGTGCTCATAGGTTGTATTATCCTTGAGGCATACCTGAGTGCCCGAGAACATCGTGGGCTCTATGAAAGAAAAGACACCATTACGAGTCTCTCTGTTGCTGCAATCAATGTTGTTTTAAACGTGCTAATCAAGGGATCAGTATATTTGGTCTACTCCACCATTCAAGAATACTCACTCTTCAAAATCGAGGAAGGCCTCATTTCCTGGATCGTTCTTTTTCTTCTCACTGATTTTCAATCCTATCTATTCCATTATTTGGGTCATAAATCCAGATTCTTTTGGGCCATGCACTCCATCCACCACACGTCACACAAGTACAATTTCGCAACGGCGATCCGCACGCCCCTGACTAACTCAGGATTTCGTTTTGCAACGCTTGCGCCATTGATCCTATTGGGTTTTTCCCCCACAATGGTTCTAACCATGGATGCATTAATACTTATTTACGCTTTCTTCCAGCACACGGAACTCATAAAAAAACTTGGATGGGTGGAATACGTATTCAATACGCCCTCGCATCACCGGGTACATCACGCAAGCGACGAGAAATATCTCGACAAGAACTTTGGTGGGGTACTTATCATTTGGGATAAACTATTCGGAACCTTTAAAGAGGAGGAGGAACATCCAGTTTACGGGCTCGCAAAACCTCTCCCCACGAACACACTTTTTTACGTGATCTTTCATGAGTGGATTGAGATTATCAAGGACCTTAGAAAAACCCCTGTAGGTTTGAACGCCGTGAAGCTGCTCTTTGCGGCGCCCGGTTGGAGTGGCAGCGTTTGCTCCGCGCAGCCCGAGCAGCCGAAAATCGGGCTGGCAAAATTTGTCTATGTCGTTATCGCCGTACTTATACTAGTGTCACTCAATAGCCATGCACAAGTCGAGCGGCAGTTTTTACTGCTGGGCATTGATGCAGAAAAAAAACATGACGAAAGGTCCGCGCTGATATATTACAAGAAGGCGATTCAACACGATAATGATTGTACGGAAGCTCTTATTCGTTGCAGCCGTGTATTGTGTACGTTGGCTGGCAGGGAATATGACAAGCTACGAAAGTTTCAAAAAGCAGATTCCGCGCACATGTATGCCATGCATGCCATTGATCTAGATCCAAATCATATCGAAGCTCGTCTTAATTATATTATTTCCCTCGGAATGTTATCACAAGCAAGTAATAACCCCTCCGAAAAATTCAGAAATGCGATGCGCATTCGCGAAGAAGCAGAGGTACTTATCACCCTCGACTCACTTAGCGGTCCCACCTACTACATCCTGGGAAAATGGCATTACGAGGTATCAAGGCTGACCTGGATTGAAAAACTTGCGTGCAAAGCTCTATTCGGCGGGATTCCCAAGGACGTCTCACTAGACCAATCGCTGCGCTACTATGATAAAGCGATCAGACTGAAACCAGACTATATCCTCTTTCACTATGGCAAAGCAAATGCCCTATACGAAGGTTCTCAATACAACGCAGCGATTGAGGTGCTGCAGCATGCACTGAAGCTACCGTGTATTGAGCCAGACGATAAGATCCGAAAGAGTCAATGTCAGCAACTCCTCGACGAAGCAAAGAAAAACGTTCGAAGCAAAAATATATAGTCTGATGAAAATCTTCATAACAGGGGCGACGGGATACATCGGCCAAAAATTGACCATGAGGCTCCTTAACCTGGGACATGAGATTCATGCACTGTGTCGTTGCTGGCCCGAAGGCGATTTGTTCAATAATCCAAGAGTTACGATTTACGAAGGTGACCTCCTAAATGTTCAAAAAATTTCGGAAGGAATAGCGGGCTGTGACCAAGTGTATCATGCGGCTGCGTATGCGAGGTCGTGGGCCAATCGGAGAAAGACATTTTTTGAGGTGAACGTTCAGGGGACGGTGAATGTACTGGACGCCGCCCTTCATGCAGGCGTGAAGAAGGTAGTGGTAACTTCCACCAGAGGCACTTTTGGTGCGAGTCTATCAGAGCCAGTCAATGAAACGACGACCTCAGTCACTGACTTCTTTACCGATTATGAGGCCTCGAAGTTTATGGCGGAAGAACGGGTGAACGCATATGTACGGAGGGGGCTTGCTGTCGTCATGGTAAACCCGGCAAGAGTCTATGGGCCGGGAAAGCTATCAGAAAGCAACGCATTATCGTGTATGATCAAGGCGTATATAACAGGTGACTGGCATATTATTCCAGGCAACGGTAAAACCATTGGTTCATTCACGTATATCGATAACGTGGTAGAGGGGCACATTCTGGCGATGGAAAAAGGTATTCCGGGGGAACGGTATATTCTTGGTGGTATCAACACAGATTTCAATACATTTTTTAAGGTGCTCCGCAAGAAATCTGACAGACGTTACCTACTTGTACATTTTCCGGTTGCCTTGATGAAAGTCTTCGCCTGGAAAGAAGAATTGTTGGCGACATGGTTCGGGATGAAGCCTATGATCACAAGAAAATGGATAAGGAAGTACAGCTATAACACTGCCTGTTCAAGCGAGAAGGCAATTAATGAATTGGGATATTCCATTACACCCCTGGACGAAGGGATCGAACGCACGCTAACGTGGTTCAAGAACGATATGCACATTTACTATTAACCCCACATTCTATGCAAAACATTATTATTTGCTCATTAGTAGCCACGGCCAGTATGGTCGTTCAATCGCGCTGCTTTGCTGGGAGGGTAATGCTAAGAAGATGCATTGCCGCAATCATCTTAATTTTGCCGCTTCCCTTTGCAACGGAAAATCTCTTTCCTTATTGGGATATCACAGCTACAGACTTGTATGCAACACTTGGTTATGCGCTGATATTCTCTGTAATATCTGTAATAGTGATGTCCAAGATTGGAGGTCATTCGGAAAATACTAAAATACATCCGCAAGTCAGGACGAGAGAATGGAACCTAACGCTATTGATTGGCAACGCGTTGAGCTGGACAATCTACCTTACTGCATATGAGTTTCTATTTCGAGGTTATCTCCTTTATTCCTGTCTTGAGTTTACTACGGTTGAAAATGCATTTATTATCGGAGTTGTCGCTTATGCGCTCGCGCACCTGTTCAAGTCCGAAAAAGAGTTCTTGCTATCGGTTCCATTCGGCGGCTTGTTGTGCTACATTACCTTTGTCACAAACAACGTTTGGGCCGCTGTTTCTATTCATGTGGCCCTGGCACTTTCCAACGATATTATTGCCCTTAGGGCTAATCCTTATTTTACGATTATATCCCCCATCACAAAAAGACTATCCATATGAAAAGCAATTCTTATGCATTGATCACAGGTTCCAGTTCAGGTATTGGAAGGGCCCTTGCCTATGAATTTGCCCGTCTGAAAATCAATGTGATACTGGTAGCATTGCCGGGTTCGGGAACGGAAAACGTCAGGCGTGATCTGGTAACAAACTTTGGGGTCAAAGCGGATCTTCTGGAAACTAACCTCACAGAACCCGGAAGTCCTAATGCAATCTTTAGCTGGTGCCTATCTCGTCAGTATGATGTGGAAATATTAGTTAACAATGCCGGTTTCGGGAATCTATGCTGCTTCGAAGAAACGGACCCTGAACTGATCACCCGAATGTTATCCCTAAACAATCACGTGCTTGTTGCTCTCACACAATTATTCATCCCGCACCTTAAAAGTCGCGGCGGTGGCTACGTATTGAACGTGGGCAGCCTCGCTGCGTTTTTTCCTCTTCCTAACAAATCTGTTTACGCAGCGACTAAGAGTTTTGTGTACACATTCTCAGCGTCGCTAAGAGTTGAGCTTAGGCCTTATCATATTCATGTATGCTGTCTTTGCCCCGGAGGAACTATTACAAACACATCAATAATGGATCGACTTTCTTCAACGAGTATCGGAAACTGGAATTTTCATCAAATGCCTGATGACGTTGCCAAGGAAGCTGTCCAAAAATTATTTCAAAGAAAGAAAAGGATAATTCCGGGCCTTATTAATAAAATGTTCTACCAATTGTCGCTTAGGTTACCGTCTTACATTGTAGAATGGATCGTTCAGCAAATCTTTAGGCGCGACGACCCCAAAGTCAAAACCAATAACCCGCAATACAGTCTGCGACCGATACAAACGACAATGCATTTCGGGAAACAACTATAATATATTATTTTAGTAAATACCTATACCATGCTTAGATGTTTTCCCCTTGAAGTCTTTGCAACCCTGGACTTCCTGTTTGTACCTCATATTGCCGGCGTTAGCCTGAAACTTACCGCGGGTGCATGTGTGTCGAGTGACTCCTACACGCTATGAAACTCCTCAGCTGTATAACCCTTTTGCTTTTTTGTTTGCCTGCTCAGGCGCAGACTACAGGTTTATCGCTAATAAAAAAAATCAGCAATTCCGTCTTTCCCCCGAAGGATTCAATTCTGCTTCAAACAATACAGGGAAGCGTTTTCGAAAAAGATAATCATCAGCCGTTAGCAGGCGCCACAATAGCACTCCAGCGCGAAGAGACCTCCTACATTGGGGCTATAACCGATGCAAATGGAAATTTTGATCTGAAAAAAATAAGTGTTGGACGCCATACGCTTAGGGTTTCCTATTTGGGTTTCAAGGAAGTTCTGCTGACAGTAATGGTTGAGGCATCAAGGGGAAGTGTCGTGGAAGTACCTATGGAGGTTTCGCCACTCTATCTTACCGAATTGAAAATTCACTCTCTGGATGATCTTGCTCCTCTTGGTGCAAACCTGATAGATACAGATGACCTGAACAGACATGCCGGAAATCGCGGTGAAGCTATACGTAAAGTAGCTGTGTTGCCGGGCATTCAAAGCGCGGATGACTCAAGAAATGACATCATCATCAGAGGGAATTCGCCACAATCCGTCTTGTGGCGCATCGAAGGTGTTAACGTTCCTAACCCAAATCACTTTAACATCCCCGGAACATCAGGTGGTCCTGTTTCAATAATTAATGATCGAATGTTAGCCAGTTCCTCGTTCTATTCCGGTGCATTTCCTGCTGAATTCGGGAACACTACATCCGGTATCTTTGATCTTCGTTTCCGCAATGGTGATACAACCGCACATCACACAACCGCGCAATTGGGATTATTGGGCCTGGAGTATTCAGGACAGGGACCACTGTCGACCAAAGGCAAATCCTCCTATATATTTTCAGTTCGGCATTCTACTTTAGGTTTTTTTGATGCATTGAATATCGATCTTGGAACTGAATCCATACCCCGATACACAGACGCATCGTTCAAAATAAATTTTCCCTCGGGCAAGGGCTCCTCTTTTTCCCTATTCGGGCTCGGCGGAATAAGTAAGGTTGATATACTTATCAGTCAACAGGACGACGTCTCTCAAAACTTATACGGCGAAAAGGATCGGGACCAATATTTCAAAAGCTCGTCTGGTGTCGTGGGGTTATCTTATAAAAAGAAGATCCGGACTTCTGCTTTTCTCGCAACTACTGTGGCAGTATCCGCCGAACGTATTGTTTCCCATCATGACTTTGTAAATCCTCCTGACATACGAGAAGCTATTCTTAGATATGATAGCTTCCCGGATGGGATAATGTATCCAGGAATATTGGATTACAAGTTCAAGGAAACCAGGATTTCAGCTTCGTCAAACTATACCAAACGGCTGAACAGAAGCCATCAACTTGAAGCAGGTGTCGGAATAGATCACTATATCTTTTCTTTCCTTGATAGCAGTCGTAATATAAATATGGATATAGATGATTCATTGTTTGGCACATGGCGGATCCGTTGGCAGAGTATGACCAACAGCACTCTGATCCAACCTTATGCCCAATGGAAATATACGGCTAATAAGTTTGACATCATTACGGGTCTACACCACCAATTTTTTTCTTTGAACAAGAGCCGCTCCATTATTGAACCGCGTATAAGTGTACAGTATTATTTGAATGAGAAGACCAAGCTCAATGCTGGTTTCGGATTACATAGTCAGATACAGCAGCCCTACTTATATTTCTATGGATCTGAAAATGATTCGAATAAAAAGCCCATTCCCCAAAATATAAATATGGGCTTCACCCGGAGCAGGCACCTTGTCGCCGGAGTAGAAAAATATTTCGGATCTGATTCCTCGGGAATACGAATTAAACTCGAGGCATACTATCAGAGTCTATACGATGTTCCGGTAGATGAAAAGATTACATCGTTTTCTCTGATCAATACAGGTGCGGATTTCACCCGACTCACGCCTGACAAGCTTAAGAATGAAGGACGAGCGAAAAATTATGGGCTTGAACTTACCGCTGAAAGGGCGTTTTCGTCTGGATACTTGTTTCTCTTTACCGGGTCCCTTTTTGAATCAAAATATGAGGGGAGTGATCGCGTTTGGCGTAATTCGGACTTTAATTGTAAATATATTTCGAACCTGCTTTTTACGCGCGAATGGAGATTAAAAAAACAGAACATAATCGCCCTGGGCAGTAAATTTATTGCTGCCGGCGGTCGGTGGTATGGTCCAGTTGATACTGTTGCTTCCATTGCAGAAAAAAACGTTGTCTTCTTCAGCGAAGAAAAAAATACCAGACAATTCAAGCCTTATTTTCGCCTGGACCTAAGAATTAGCTACAAACTCAATCTGCCAAGCATCTCACACGAGCTTGCACTTGACCTGATTAATGTTTTTAACAGGGCAAATGTGCTAAAGCTTACTTATATCCCTGGCGCGAATCAGAACGAAGGTAGCGTCACCGAGGAGTATCAACTGGGCACCCTGCCATTCTTTTACTACCGGGTAAGCCTCTAAATTCGTTGAAAACGCTGATCTGCAATACCTATTCCCAAAATTGGATTCCAATAGCTGAGAAATTGGGCCATATTCTTACCCGCGTATCCCCGACCCTTTTTAGCGCCATCAAGCCCGGCGAAAATTATTAGTATTGGGGTATAAAATTTTTTGAATATGCCGGCGTTTTAACAAATCGCTTGCTCATGCCAGCTCACATCACTACCTTTAATTTACCTAGACCGAATTCCATTAAAATGAGATTCATTGCAGTCCTGACCCTGGTGTGCACAGGTTACTTCGCCGGCGCTCAGTATAATGTCCAGCAACGGGAAAAGCGATCTTATAAAGTTGATCAAACCAGTCAGCCCAAAAAACAAAACGCATTCCTTCATGCTGTAAAGGTACCCGCGATTCTTATTGGTCTTGGGACGTATTCATGTTTAAGTGATGATGTCATCAACCGTTACGAGGTTCGTGAGGAACGGAATGAGCACTTGCCCAACTTTCAAACGAAAGTTGACAATTACCTGATGCATGCCCCTATTGCAATAGTTTACGGGCTAAACATAGCGGGCATTAAGGGCAAGCATGACTTCAGAAACAGAACACTCCTGCTCATTAAATCGGAAGCTATTATGTTCGCACTTACTTTTTCATTTAAGTCGATCACTAACGTTAGGCGGCCGGATGATACGGACGTCGAGTCGTTTCCCTCAGGACATACTGCACAAGCATTTGCCACCGCAACATTCATGGCAAAGGAATATAAGGACGTAAGTATCTGGTATGCGGTGGGAGCCTACGGAATGGCCACGACGGTTGGTGCTATGCGAATTCTTAATAACCGTCACTGGGTTTCGGATGTACTAACGGGTGCTGGCATAGGTATTCTTTCCACGAACCTGGCATATCTGACTCATCGCTATAAGTGGAAAAACAAGCCATCTCAACTCACTGTCGTACCTATGTACGCGAGCGGGCCATCGCTCTATGTGAGTTACAAATTCAAGTAGTAACCAGGTGTTGAGGTGTTGGAGTTCTAAGTGTTGAAGTTCTAAGTTGGGGTTTGTGCAAGCTGAACATGAAACCCCTCACCAACATTCGCCGGAAATTTTCTTACCTCCCATTGACGACAGTTCTTCACAGGTTAAGAAATGCACACTGCTGTAAGCTGAAAGCTGTACACTGCTTACTCAGATCAGGCTTGCCTCAAACGTTCCCAGGGTCCGGTTATCGCAAGTGTCAGTCCTTCCATCTGAATGTTTAGGAAAAGCGTTTTTCCGGAAGGCGAAAAACATGGTCCGGTAAGCTCAGAATCAGATCCAATATTTCGACCAATGTTATAAATTTTTCCGGCTGGCGTGATCCCACGAATGTAAGCGTCCTTAGAATCCTCCACCAGTATGACATCACCCCATGGCGCAACGGTGAGGTTATCACAATACTTGAGGATATTAGTATTGTTAGGCTCTGCAAATAGGATCAATTTTCCAGGAGCATCGTTTTCATCTGTTTTCCCTTCACTGGCAGCCGGAATATACTTGAAGATCTGGCCAGACTTAGTAGTACCACCATTCGTACACGCAAAATATACTTCCCTATTTCCAAACCACATTCCTTCGCCTCGTGCAAATAACGCGGCGCCTTGTGAATGACCTCTCAGCCTCAAGTCATCTTCATCGGTATCAACATCGGACAATGTAATCCATTCAACTTCGAGAGCATCTCCGACTTTGCAAGTGGACTGTTCCCAATTTCGCGAGTCAAACCCTTTTTCGCCCTTGATAGAAAGTGCCTGCAAAGTGCCGCCCTGGTGCAGCTTACCTGTAGCCTTCGGCAAAAATCGGTAAACGAGGCTATCGCTGCGATCCTCAGTTGAGTAGACAATTCCTGTTGAGGGATCAATGCAAATCGCCTCATGATTAAATCGGCCCATTTCCTTTAAAGGCAACGGGTCTACCAATTTTTTACCCGAAGCGGGGATTTCAAAGTTATACCCATGATTTTTTTCGGATTGGCTGCTTTTCAAAGTTGTGTCCTCCTCACAGCTAATCCAACTGTTCCACGGTGTCAGGCCTCCGGCGCAATTACGGTTAGTTCCTATCAGAGTTAAAAACTGCGATACAACGCGTTGCTTTTCTTCATTAAAAATTACTGTGCTGGTCCCTCCTAATCCAGGAGTCGTGCCGAAACCATAATCGAAAAATTTGCTCTTGTCGGCCTTCGGTAACAAGGAAAGATCTTCGCCAAAGGGTCCATACCTTGTTGGTCCTGGACTGTTTTCATGATTCCTCACGAGCACAACCTTTCCCTTAACGTCAAAAGCCGCCATTCCGTCGGGATGACCCGGCACAAAAAACCCATCCGACATCTTATCTCCCCATTTGGATATTATTTTTGCCTTAAACCCTTCAGGAAGCTCCAGCCATTTCTCTACCACGGGATTCATAGTAACTGCACCAGCAACGGAGGGCATAGACAAAAATAGATTTAATCCTGAGAAGCCTGCGGACACTGCAAAGGATTGTTTAATAAAATTTCTTCTGCTTATCATAATTTACATTGAACTGGTGCGATCAAGGGATTACAAGATTCATAACTTCCATTCTGCAAAGTTATCTGGAATTTACCTGATGGACTTAACTTAGCAAGGTAATAATCAGTGCTGATAAGTTGCGCTCCGGAAGCAATAGCCGACTCAAGTCTCGAAAGGTCCCCTGTTCTGGCCTCTTTTGTATCGGCGTCAGCGCGAGTTCTAACCATGAATCCTAATTTCACCAAACGTTGAATTTCCTGGTGTTGATCCTTCGGATCGTTCATGATGAAGAAGCCGGCATGAGGATGATCCTTACCGACATTGGGAAACATGGGTTTACCTTTCAGACCCCCCTTGATGTATTCCGATGTCAACAAAGGGTCGGCATCGAATACAAAAAGGATTTTGCCTTTTGATGATTCCACCGATGGCCAACCTACTGTAGTCACCGATTCCCGCAATGAGGCAAATTCTCCTTGGACGAGATCAGGCGTAATTAATTCTGATGTTGAAAAAACTGATAAAATTTCGCGATCAACACTATCTAATGCCGGGGATGTAAATGGAAGGACTTTTGCAGCTCCAGGTTCCTCAATGCCCGTCTCTTTTGGGTTGATCGTAATGATGATAGGTATGTGGTCCGGATTGCGCTGAGACCACTCCTTTACTTCCTGCAAACAATTTACGAATGTAAGACAATGACTTCTAAAATCGACATCAGGAACGTGAAGGACCTTCAACCCCCCTTTTGAAAGTTCGCCAAGCGTATCGTATGGTTTCGCACTGACACCATTTTCAGCCAGCAACCTGAGTCCTAATGGCGCGTTGAATCTTCCGCCTTGAGGGTCGTGCAAGATATCTATTTCAAGTCCACGCAAACCAAGGTCAAGTTGTTCGTTGATAGGAATATGCCGATAATCCAATCCAAGTGTACTGGAATCGCGCGAAAGGGTGATCCTCATAAGGGGATCCTCAATTTGCTGCTTATAACTGTTGTGACTTCCAATAACCTGAATTTGGTTCACGCGAACCCCATCATTTTCAGGTGTCGAACAAGTCTGAAATAAAAACACAATTAAATAGATACTAAGATGGGCGATCCACTTCATTGAAATGCTATTGTAAATCAGGATTACTTACTGCACGTCACCAAATTGCGACTGGTCCGGTAAATTTAAGAATGCTTTGGCAGAATTCGCACTTAAATCCGACAGCCTGGTATGTGTCAGGTCTGCCAATGTAGTTTTACGAACGGCTAAGCAAGAACTGGGTACGAATTCATTAATTTATTAATGCAAAATTAACCTGTCTAGCCTCGCCTATTGCGTTAAGAAATTATTGCGCAGCGGCAACACCTGCACGCACACCTCCACCGGCCCTTGTACTTTCAAAGAAATGTTGCCACTCTTCACCAAAAAGCATTCAGCGCAACGAACGTTAGGCCAATTGTCACAATGGAGGGGAAACCTAGATTCAATCCGCTACTTTACGAATATTTCCTGATCAAGATCCTGCGGATTTATTAAATTTTCCCAATGGTTCGATATTTAATTTATGCGTCGCTTGCCCTGGCCCTGGCCACCCTCATCTACCTCACAGCCTTTAAAAAAAGTTACTCATCCGACCATGAGACTATTGCAAGTGGAAAGGAGCTTTTCTCAAAGTATTGCAGTTCCTGTCATGGACTTGAAGAGGATGGTTTCGGTCCTCCTTTAGGAGGTATTACCAATCTGCTTTCGAAACAGACCCTTGTGAGCTTTATTAAGAACCCTTCTAAAATAATGGAGTCAGGTGACGCAAGGGCGGTAAGTCAACGGGCAAGATACAAACAGGTGATGCCCTCATTTGAATGGATGGATCATTCAGAGATCAGCGATATTTTAGCGTACATCAACGAAGAGACAAATGAACATCATCTCGTAGCGATGCTCGTCAGCGACACCGCGGCCCACAAGTTATCAGGAAGACTTGTGCGACCTGTAAAAAATTCGGGAATAAAAATCGAACTCGAAGACGTCGTTCAGATTCCTCGACTGCCAGGCACATCCCCTGATCTCGGCATAGTGACCCTTAGGCCTCATCCATCGGGCAATGGCGTCTTATTTGTCAGCGATCAAAACGGGATCATTTACAGAATCTCAGAAAACAAAGCAGAAGTATTTCTGGACGTCCGGAAACATATCAAAGACTTCCAAAGCGGTCCCGGAATTGCTACTGGGCTTGGTAGTTTTGATTTCCATCCCGACTTTTTACACAACGGTTTATTGTATGTCACGCATGCAGAAACGTTTAAAGGACAGATTCCTGATTATCGCATTTCTGATTCGATTAAGGCAGAAGTTCAATGGGTAATAAGTGAGTGGAAAATGGATAATATCAATGACAAGGTCTTTAGCGGACCACATCGAGAACTCCTTCGACTTCACGCTCCCACCTTTGCGCACGGCTGTCAGGACATAGGATTTATTCCCAACATCGATAAACAAAATCCCGATTACGGCTTATTGTATATTGGTTACGGTGATGGCGGCTCTAACAATATCAAACGCCCCGAGTTAGGACATCATCTAAGATCATTCCTCGGCACTATATTGCGTATAGACCCTCAGGGAAACGACAGTCGAAATGGAAAGTATGGCGTTCCCGATGACAATCCGTTTGTCGACGATACAGATCCGTCAACGGTCAAGGAGATATATGCCTTCGGATTCAGAAATCCTCATCGTTTAGCGTGGGACGCAGCCAACGGAAATAGAATGATTGTAACGGACATTGGCGAATCGAATATTGAAGAAATCAATATAGTTGACAAAGGCGGTGACTACGGATGGCCTAATAGAGAGGGCAATTTTGGAATTACTACTACCAGAGATATGAAAACTGTTTATATACTAGGGAAGAGTGACATCGATCGGTATAAACGGCCCTTTGTGCAATATGATCATGAAGAGGGATATGCCATCGGTGGTGGATATGTATATGAAGGAAAGCTTGACGCACTGAAGAACAAATATATTTTCGGCGATATTGTTAACGGCCGTTTATTTTATGTGAATGTCGATCCATTGCTAACCGATTCAGCAGTCTACGAATTGACCATCATGGAAAACGGCAACCAAACCACACTTCAGGAAATGAGTCGTACAAAACGATTGCATCAACGGATTGGGTACGATCGTTTCAATGGCGAATTATACGTAATAACCAAATCTGATGGCAAGGTCAGAAGGGTGTCTAAAGTTTATTGAACAACTCGTTAGCTTCCCAAGAAAGCCGTAAGAGGCGCGCAGTGCAAGGATGGGAAATCGCTATGCCAGGCCGTTATTGCAAAAAAAATATATTATAACTTTTCGAAATTCTGGTTGTTCCAACTATGTATTAAAAGCTTTTGATTATGCACATAGACGAAGATCCCAGTAAACCGACGTTTGAAGTGGGTGACAAAGTGATGTTGCTTCAGGATTCTGATACAGTTTGGGTCGTTACCAAGGTGTATACCGGCGACGGCGCCGCTAAATACGACATTCGACCGGATGCACCGAAGCCATTGAAGCTTGTGCCGCAGGACGAGTTGACAACCCCTGTTTGAATGTTCCGAAGTAATTGAACCGCACGTTGTATTCGTGTGAGGGTTTCTGTGTGCCTATACGTTCCATTCAGTATCCATTTATTCGCAATGGCAACCCATGGCAATCTTTCTATGAGCAGTGGAATCAAATTATTCCCTGGTTTCTTGAAATGAATAGTTAAGCAGAATCCACACTTAGCAAAATCCTTACACATTACTATGACTAGATGCATACAGGTTTCCGTTTGACCAAAAAAAGAATGATTGCAGCGGCAAACAGGATCGGTGGAAGTGTTGTAACTACAATGCCAGCGGTTAAATTCAGGTATTGCGTTTGACTGGAGGTCAATGGCTTGAGGAGTCCCTCACCTTGCTTCGCAAAAACTACCTGTTCCAAAAAATTCCATCCCCAATGGAGACCAGTTCCCAGTAAAACCGTTCCCGTTCGTGTAAAACAATATGCGAACATCGCTCCCCAAAGCCCTGTATAAAAGAACAACCATATCATCATTGCGAAATTGCCAAGAGCCCCCATAGTAAACCAATGATAGATTCCAAAGGCGATACTTGTCGAAAAAACGGCCACCTTTTCGCCGAACAATTGGTTGAGCTTGTAGAGTGCATAAGCCCGGAAGATCAACTCTTCAAAAACAACAGAATTAAACGTCCGGTAAGTGGCGCTAGGAATTTGATCCACATTGAAATGCGGATTTCTGATCCACTCAAAGTTCGCGCTTTGCGAAAAAAGCAGGTTAACACAAGTTGACAGAGCAAATGTTAACGATAGGCCTAGTACTAGCTGAACGAATCTTTTAGGCACCGGTCTGAGTCCCAATACGTCCAGATCCTTTTTTTCAAGCCGAAGTGCTATCCATGTAAAAATGACGAGGGCGAGATTAAAGATCATTTATATTGACTATTAATTACTAACCCCTCGACAAGTGGTTTCATCACAGCATAAGTACCACTTCCCTCAATTTGGAACTCGGAAAGAATCCATTAAAGTTGCACAAGATAGTCCAAGTCACGACATGATAACCTTAGAATTTCCAGAAATTTTTAATGGCCCGTCGCCAATGGATAGAAATTCACCACACCAAAATGCCAGGAGGTTCAAAATTCACCCAACTTTACGAATTGCCTTATCGGATAGGCGAAATTCTCCGACAATCATTTATCGACAACACGACATTTTGTTGTAGTCTCCAATCTAAACCGCCTGACATTTTTCTTTTCTCTTCCATTCTTTTTTAATTACCTTTTGGTCTACTGAAGATGATAACATGCTTAAACAAGAAAGCGTAGGCTCACTCCCTTTTGTTGACGAACTCAAGAATATCAAAGGTGATGTGCTTTTAGATGATTATTCGCTGGGCATGTATTCGACAGATGCCAGCTTTTACCAGATCCGACCTCTAGCAGTCGTCCTTCCTCGCGACGAGTCGGATGTTATCAAGGCAGTTGAAATCGCGCGAACCCATAAAATAAAAATTTTGCCGCGAGGTGGCGGCACGAGCCTGGCTGGTCAGACCGTAGGGGAAGCAATAGTCATTGATTTTTCCAAGTACATGAACAAGATCCTGGAATTCAATGAAAATGAGAGGTGGGTAAAAGTTCAGCCAGGGCTCGTCCGCGATGAACTGAATGAGGTTATGGGAAAATACAATCTGCATTTTGCCCCTGATCCAGCCACCTCAAGCAGGGCGAATGTTGGTGGTATGGTTGGTAATAATTCGTCAGGCACCAAAAGTATCTTATACGGCAAGACTGTAGATCATATCCTCGAAGCAAAGGTACTGCTGGCCGATGGAACACGCCTCGATCTGAAGGAACTTTCGCCTGAGGAATTAGAAGAAAAGGTGCGGCAGCAAAACCGGGAAGGTGAAATTTACCGGAATTTCCAGAGTACGATTAACCAAAATCGAGAGGAAATAAAACAGCGGTTTCCAAAAGTAATGCGGAGAGTCGGTGGTTATAATCTCGATGAATTTGTGTACACCGACCGTTGGAACCTCTCAAAGCTTATTACGGGCAGTGAAGGGACATTGGCCGTAACACTGGAAGTAAAGATAAATCTTGAGCCGCTTCCAAGATTCAAGTCGGTTGCGGTGGTGCATTTTGCCGAATTGCTTGAAGCCATACGGGCCGTCGAACCCATGTTACCATTCAAACCTTCGGCAATAGAGATTCTCGATCGTATCGTTTTAAGGTTAAGCGCTGAGAATCTGACAACCCAGCGGCTATGTCATTTCATTGATGGTGATCCTGCTGCCATCCTTATCGTCGAGTTTTATGGGGACACGCTGGAATCCGTTCTGCAGAGGCCACAGCAAATGGCGACGGCGTTGCAGCAACTTAACCTGGGCTATGCATATCCTTACTTCCCTGCCGGTAAGGAATACGACGATGTGTGGACCCTTCGTAAAAAAGGACTCGGTCTTATGATGGGTATCAAAGGCGAAAAGAAAGCGTTAAGTTTTATCGAAGATTCCGCTATCCCGACGAATGTCCTGCCTGAATATATTGACCAGGTTCTAAAGATCTGCGCAAAGCATAACACAGAAGTCTCGATGTATGCCCATGCCAGCGTCGGCGTGATCCATGTTCAACCGCTTCTCGACTTGCGCCAGGAACAGGATATCATCAATCTGAAAAATATTACCGATGAGACCTTTGACCTTGTCGTAAAATATGGAGGATCATGGAGCGGAGAACACGGTGATGGGCTGGTGAGAAGTGCCTATAACGAACGATTTTTTGGTCGAACCCTGTATCAGGCCTTCAGGGACGTAAAGAAATTATTTGATCCGGAGAACCTGATGAATCCAGGCAAGATTGTGGATTCTCAAACCATTGAACATAACCTCCGATATGGAACCCATTACCGAGATCAGGATGTGAAGACAACGTTTCACTATCGAACCGAGAATAGTTTTGGAGAGTCGGTACACATGTGCACGGGCGTTGGTGAATGCAGAAAAATGTTAGGAGGCACCATGTGTCCAAGTTTCAAGGCAACGCGCGATGAGGAACACTCAACCAGAGGACGCGCAAATGCGCTGCGCCTTGCGATGTCGGGTCAGCTTGACAAAGCGGGATTAACAAGCAAGCGACTTCACGAGGTATTGGATTTGTGCCTTTCATGCAAAGCCTGTAAGGCGGAATGCCCAAGCAATGTGGATATGGCGAAGATGAAAAGTGATGTCTTGCAGATGTACTATGATGAGCACGGTGTGACGATGCGCGACCGGATGATCCGTGACTCTTCTAGGGCTGCCTCCCATTTTTCAGGTCGCCTTTCCTCGATGATCAATTCGATCCAGGGCACAGCCTTATTTAGATCAACATTGGAAAAGATCGCTGGATTTGATCACCGCAGAACATTGCCCGAATATGCCAACGAACCATTTTACAAATGGTTTGCAAAGTCAGGCAACAATACTTATAAAAATCCAGAGAAGAAGGTTGTTCTTTTTGCAGATACATATCTGAATTTCCATGAGCCAAACATAGGCATTGGAGCCCTAGAGTTGCTGAACGCGTGTGGCTATGAGGTGATCCTGGCAAATGCCGGTTGCTGTCAACGGCCGCGGATTTCCCACGGCTTTTTGAGAGACGCTAAGGCAGATGGAACGAAAACAGTCGACGCGCTAAGGAAATACATTGACGAGGGCTTAACGATCGTCGTATGTGAACCCAGTTGTGCATCCGCACTAAACGACGACCTTCCAGATCTGATCGATGACGAGGCATATGGACGCCAGTTGCGCGACAAAGTCATAATGATCGATAAGTTCCTTGAAAACGAAGTTGGCAGTGGAAGGCTCAACGGCACATTCGAATCCATCGCAGGTGATCTTCTTATTCACGGACATTGTCACCAGAAATCCCTGTATGGCACTGATGGTTTGAAGCGACTGTTAAGCAAAAGCGGTCAAACCATTTCTGAAATTCCATCGGGCTGTTGCGGCATGGCGGGGTCCTTTGGATACGAGAAAGAGCACTATGAAATATCCCGTAAGATCGGCGAAAGTGTGCTATTCCCTGCGGTTAAGGCCATGAAAGCGGGTACCACCCTCGTTGCCAATGGATTCAGCTGCCGCCATCAGATTCATCATTTTACCGGCGTCAAGCCTAAACATTGGGTGGAAGTTGTCAGGCCTAAAACCTTATCATGAGCTGGACGCAAGTCATTGATCCTTTTAACAACATCGTCCTTTCGGCTCTGGTAGCCGCCATTCCCGTAATTTTTATTTTCTGGTTGTTGATCAGAAAAGTAAAGGGTTATGTTGCCAGCTTGCTTACGATATTGTTGTCGATTCTGCTGGCCATGGCGGTCTATGGAATGCCGCTGAAGCTTGCAGCCGCGTCGGCGATTCATGGCGCCTTATACGGACTCTTTCCCATATGCTGGATTATTATTGGCGCTGTTTTTCTCTTTAATATCACGGTAGAAAGTGGTCAATTTGATATCATTAAAAATTTTATGGCCTCGGTCACTCCCGATCGCAGGCTTCAAGCCATTTTAATTGCATTTTCTTTTGGTGCTTTTCTTGAAGGCGCTGCTGGATTTGGAGCGCCTGTTGCCATTTCTGCGGCATTGCTTGTTGGATTAGGATTTAACCCGCTTTACGCCGCAGGTATCTGCCTGATCGCGAATACCGCACCCGTTGCATTCGGTTCAGTGGGAACACCGATAATAATGGCCTCGCGCATTTCCGACATCCCTGAGATGGCAATATCCCAAATGGTGGGTCGTACACTTCCTGTCTTGTCGGTGGTAGTGCCGTTCTACTTGGTAATATTAATGTCGGGATTAAAAAAATCATTGGAAGTATTACCGGCGCTCATTGTGTCCGGCGTATCATTCGCATTTTTCCAGTGGTTTGCCGCAAACTATCTAGGACCAATGCTCCCCGACGTACTGGCTGGCATAGCGTCGATAGTATGTCTGATCGTGCTCCTTAAATTTTGGAAACCCAAATCCACATGGCGCTTTCAAGAGGAGCCGCCTCAGACCCTTGATACCAAACTCCATTACTCAGCCGGCAAGGTCTTCAAGGCTTGGTGTCCTTTTATTATCATGACAATGTTCATCGTAGCCTGGGGCCTTCAGCCTGTGAAGGATGCGTTAAATTCCATCGGCATCATTAAGTTCGATGTCCCAGGTTTGAATGGAGCGATACAAAAAGCCGATGGAAGCCCGCTGGTAATAAAACCTTTCGAATTCAATTACCTCTCGGCACCTGGCACAGCAGTGCTGTTTGCCGCAATTATGTCAATTCCCCTCCTGGGTCTAACCTATCGCAGAGGTGCCCAAATTTACTGGTCGACCTTGAAGCAATTAAAATTCCCCGTTATCACGATCGCCTGTGTTGTTGGGTTTGCTTTTATAGCTAATAATTCCGGAATGTCCATTACGATGGCTGTAGCGCTTGCCAGCACGGGAGCGCTCTTCCCCTTCTTCTCCCCTATCCTGGGATGGTTGGGTGTATTTCTTACAGGCTCAGATACATCATCGAATGCGCTATTTTGTAAACTTCAAGCTACGTCGGCGGATACCCTAGGCGTTGATCCGGTTGTCACTGTGAGCGCCAATGCCTCTGGTGGTGTAACAGGAAAAATGATTTCTCCGCAATCTATTGCAATTGGTGCCGCCGCTGTCGGCCTGGTGGGAAAGGAATCGGACCTTTTCCGGTTTACAGTAAAACACAGCTTTATCATGCTTTTCGTAATTTGTATCCTCACCTGTTTGCAGGCTTATGTTATGCAATGGATGATCCCCGTTTATAAAAAGACAGGTGCCCTTGCAGTCGACGAGGCGAATGTTTCGACAGGCTTTACATATCTGTTGATTCTGGCTGTTGCACTAATCATAGTTGCTGTCTCAGTAGTTTGGATAAACAGGAAGAAGATATAGTTTAATAAGCACGCCTGGGCCAACAGTAAATATTTTCCGATTTCCATTTTGAATTTTGAATTTGAAGAACCAACGAGTTATGAAGTCTGACATCATCATCCGAAGCAATCTCAAAGAACTCTATCGCGACATCTATACAGCTGAAGTCCTTTCGACTCTCTCCTCACTTTCCCACTTTAACGCCGAGATAAAATCAATCATGAGTGCCAGATTGAAACGGAGGGCAGAGCGTCAGAAAAACAAGCAACGAATAACCTTTCTTGATCCTGAAAGTGTAATACCTCGGACGAACATCAAAGTAAAAGATGCCCGGGAAGGCAAGTTTATTGGTACTCCAATTCCCCACGATTTGCAAAGGCAGTGGATTCAAGGTACAGGGCCTGCTGCCAAACCTAATGCTCCATTGGCCAGCAGCATCAGAAATGTAGCCTATGCGTTGCTTTCCGGCGCCGATGGCTGGATGTTTGACGGCGAAGATGCTCTTGGGCAGATTAACGCAATGTCGCTCGACAACCAGCGCAACCTTAAATTAGCCATTCACAAGGACCCGGCTTTTCTCGATACCGCTGAAAAGGTAGCTTCCGAGATGAATAATTGGTCGAAGGGATTTCTGGGCCGCGAGATCATCAGCGACTGGAGTGCACAGCTTAATTTTACAACAAAAATATTCCGTGCTAGGGGCCTTCACTTGGACGACCGTCATTTACGCGATCAACAGGGCACAGCCATAGCTGCATCCATCGTTGACCTGACGTTGTATGTCGTGAACAATTATAAGGCATTGCAAGAAGCAGGATCTTCGATCGTCCTGTATCTGCCAAAGATACAGACCGCTGAAGAAGCCGCCGTATGGAATGAGATGATCAACGAGCTGGAAGACCTCATCGGACTGAAAGGGGGAACGATTAAAGTGTATGTTCTCGTGGAGCAGTTGGAGGCAACATTTCAACTGATGGAAATTCGTGCAGTTCTCGGAAAGCATTTTGTAGGCTTTAACACCGGCAGATGGGATTACATCAACAGTGTATCTGACGCTATGGCGTGGGATACCACCTTTATCAATCCGAACATTGAAGGGATCGTTATGACCTATGGATATATGCGCAACTATGAAGACCGCGTCAGGCGATCTGTCAATACCCCCGATGACGAGGGAAACTATGCCCTTTGGCAGGGAGGTATGGAACCTAATATCCCTGTTGGATCTACCCAAGGTGTTGCATCTAGTATGGCAAAGGCCGTAGCAGGTGCGGAACGTGAGCAGCGTGACGGAGCAAGCGGGAAATGGGTTGCACACTGGAAAATGGTACATATTGTAAGGCCTGTTTGGGAAAAAACAGGGCAACCTAATCAGATCGGACGAAAATTTCCACCCTTGACCTATACGCGGAATGATGCAGACGGACTGCTGCTACTGGAACCGGCACCGACAACGATTCGTGGCGCGCGAAACTTGTTAAGCGTCGCACTACAGTATGGCAACGCTTTTTTGCAGGGCATGCAGGCTGCGGCCCTGAAGCCGGCTGACTTTTTCAGCAACGATGATATCTTATATCTGATGGAGGATATGGCCACTGGGGAGATCCGGCTGAGTATCTTGTGGGAGTGGGTGCACAAAGGCGCGAAGCTGACCGAGAATGATCCCGATACTGGGATGAAGGCCGGCAGTGTATTTAATGGCCAATTTTTCTCAAGGCTATTAGAGGAGGAGTATAGAAAACTACTGGCAGCAAAAAATAAAGACGTTCACGACGATTCGAAAACTACTACCTTACCCATATCGCGGGAGATAGTTAATGCCTATGTACTCGATCCCGTGAAGGCTCCCTGGTTTATCGACCTGTTGAATATCAATATTAATAATCACGACATGAAGGTAGCCAGGAGTAGAATTCAGGATTTTATGACCAGGTTTAAAAACGAGGGAGTGAGAATAACAGAAAATGTTGATTTCTAAAGGGACAATGCATTGTATCAAGCCATGACCTGCATGCTTGGAAATATCAAAAGCACCTAGGCACAGGGTTACCCTGTGCCTTCTATTCGTGTGGTGGCGACCTCGTGCGTTACAAGTTTTGGATACCTTTCATGGTTATATCTGTCTCTGAAGTGAAGACATTATACCTCAAACCTCTTGCTCCATTTTGCCTCGACGTTCCGTCTCTAAGGATGTAGGTTCTTCAAGTGCGAAGGAGCCGGTTTCGATTTTTCCGTTAGGAAGGTACGTAGTTATAATCACACCTGACCCTGACACCTTGTGTTCTTTGAGTTTCAGGTTTGCAGGCACTGTTCCGCCTTCAAAAAGACGCTTTCCCTTACCAATGAGGGCGGGGAATATCCAAATATGGAATTCATCAATAAGGTTATGCTGAAGCAGCGACTGGATCAGGTTGCCGCTGCCGTGTACCTGTAAGTCTATTCCCTCTTGCGACTTCAGATCTTTTAGCTTCTCAACAACATCGCTTTGAAGAAGCTCTGTGTTTTGCCATGATGCGGACTTGAGTGTTTTTGTTGCGACATATTTCGTAGCCTTATTAAACTTATCCGCCATGGGATCATTCGACAGGAACGGCCAATGCGCCGCAAAAATTTCATATGTTTTCCTTCCCAGCAGCAAATCGTAGGGCGTCTGAGATGCTTCCCCCATGGTTTGCATCATGACATCGTCCCAATAATTGACGGACCATCCCCCCAGTTCGAAGTTGCCCGTCACATCTTCCTGGGGTCCACCAGGAGCCTGCATAACGCCATCAAGCGTAACAAACGTGTTTGTGATAATTTTTCTCATTGTTCTGTGGTTTAAATTTTTTGACTGCACATCAGGCACATAGTGCCTGTCGAATTTCAAAAGCCAATATCACTTGTCAAACAGCTAAGAAATAGAACGATACCGACGCGCCTCGCTAACTACTATTTTACAATCAAACGGAAAATTTGTTATTGATCCTGACGCTAAAAAATCGCCATACAGGTTATAAGTCAATTCAGTTTTCCCATCCAAAAAGCAATGCGTTGGCGCTTCCATGTGTAGGTAAGGGCAACAGAATCACCGAAATGGATTATTGAGGGATAAGAAAATTCGTCACCTTCGATGCCTGTTTCGACATCGATCGATGTTGGCCACGTAACTCCATTGTCGTTAGAGACTGCTAATGAGATAGGCCTTCTCTCTCCCCAGTTTTTGTCATCGCGATTGTAGGCAAGAACTAGCGTACCATCATCAAGCCTGGTCACATCAATACCGCTGTTTGGATTCGGCAAATTTGTTTTATAAACCGGCGACCACGTTTTACCAAAATCTTTGGAGTCACTGCGGCAAATAAATCCAGACGAACTTCTTAACAGCATATGAACATTACCATTGGAGGATTCCCACAAAGCAGGCTGTATTACTCCCTCTTCAACAATAGAATCCCTGTTGACCGACAGAAAAGATGAGGCCGACCAGGTTGTGCCACCGTCGTCGCTTCGATCCACAAAGGCATTCCAGACCCCTTTGTTCTCATTTGATGCAGGTGCCAGCCATGTACCATCAGAAAGAACGATCGGCTTATTCCTTACAGGCCCTCTTCCCCCTCTATCACCCGCAACAAGTTCCTTGGCTTCGCTCCACGTGTCTCCACCGTCACTCGAAACCTTGTACCACGTTTCCCAATGGTCTATAGTTTTGCCCACTTTAAAATAAATTATTATCGCGCCGTCATCACCTTGAAACAGTACGGGATTCCAGTGAGCATCCTCTCGTATCTTTGCTATCTCAACCGGCGGAGACCATTGGCCAGGTTTGCCCTTCGATAGCCAAATTCCCACATCATCATGCTTTTCATGGGTGCCGCCAAACCACGCGACGAGAAATTTTCCATCGCGTGTATGCACCACGGTAGACGCGTGGCATTGTAAGAAAGGTTGTGGTATTTCAAATACATATCCGCTAGAAATTTTCGCTAGGCTATCATTCCTTTCTGCTCCACCTTCATCACCGGACATCTCTTGCTTACAACTCATAACAGCTCCCAGGGTCGCTAACAGACATAATAAATTTATAAGCGGTATTTTCTTCATTTTTTATAAAACCTCAAGCACGACTTTCAGTTGCCTCAGTGTTATTCATGTTGAAATATATGAATTTGATGGAAGAATTGTGAACTCCAGTTTTTAAGAAATTCTACAACTGTCGGTCAAGCATGTCGTACAAATCTTAATTAAAAGCTCCCGATTTTGCGCAACAGATGTCTTGGATTGTCCCAATACAGTCTGAAATGGGATGAAAAGAAGAAGGCACCCTCGATGAGAGCGCCTTCTATTACCCGCATTTGCCCAGAAAATTGATTATAGAGATAGGATCAGCTTAGGGACGGGTTATTTGTCTTTCGGTTTGTCCTTCAGCTCAAGCTTTGTTATGAATACCTTATCCCCTTTGTTGTTGATATAATAATACTTCGCATCATTGTCGATATACACCGTCTCTCCCCCCGGGCCAACCTTATCTTTCACTTTTTGATCCTTGATGGCAGCAGCTGCGTCATTAACACCTTCACTGACTTTGTCACCGGCCGATTGAGCTCCTTCTTCTACATCATCAGCGGCTTCGTTAGCTTCCCGTTTCACATCGTCGCGGGTCTCTCTGGCATCTTCTTTAATTTCTGCTTTTTCATCCTGATATGAATCCTCACCGGCTGGTTGACCTGTCTTCAAACCGTAAAGTGCAACGTCAGCCTTGTCTCCTTCAGCATTTGGCGCTGTCTTATAAGTGAAGGCAACTTTGTTGATATCTCTGTCAGGATGCTTTAACTTAATGACCTTTGTTTCAGCGTTTGCACCGATCTCGCTACGGACATCAATCTCTTCCATGTCACCTGATTCGTAAAATACTTGCAGCCTCTCGATATGCAGAGGTGCCTCGGTGACTTTAAGTTTGATAGCGGTGAACTCATCAGCGCCCAAGATTGCGATAGACTCACTTTGAGTTTTAAAACTTGCGGTAGTCTGGCCAATATGTTGCCACCCCGCCTCATTGCTAGACACTACTGCTGGCTTCTGCGCATACATATTTGTATAGCACAAAATAGTCAACACGATTACAAGCGATACTACAGTTTTTTTCATGACGTATGTTATTTAATTTCTGAACTCATTAGCAGTTTCATATTCTGCTCCTTTTATAAGCCAATATCTATGCCATCAGCCATCTGGAATTGAACGTCATTATACAGATACTGAAAATGACACTTTTCACCCCTATATGTGGAATAAAAGCCTCTTCGAGACTGAAAATAATTCCACACGCTTCGACAGGCTAATTTTCAACACATAGCCGAAAGTTCGCAACGTTATACCTAGATGCACTCATGTTAATGCAGCAAGTTGACGACCACCAGCTGGTTTCTCAACACTTGCGCACTGTATCCGCAGGAGTCGTCATTTTACTATAGGTGGTTTATGACCGCGGAAATTTAATTGTCATGAATTTGACGCAAAATTCAATCGTCCGATACGATTTCTCGTATAAGTTATTTTAGTCCTTGGTCTTATTTATCTATATTAATTGCCACAATCTTCACCACATGAAAAACCGTTATTACCCATCCCATCCTTCGACCAGAAGCACAATTTGTATTTTTAGGGAGCTCAGCACGGCGAACTTTGGCTCCTCAACATGTTCAGGAAGCAATCTTGACTTTAGGGTACTCAGGATGTCAAAGCTCCTGGTACTTTTCCTATTGCTTCCTTTCCTAGTGGAGGCCCAAAAAAAGCAGCCACGTTCGGAGGCAACGTATCTTGCTGCTGATGAAGGCAAATACATGAAAAAATGGTGGCTGCTTGGCCCTATACCAGTTGACCCAGATACATCCAAGGCTGTGGACGAAGGAACGCAAAAAAAATTCTTTGATGACAGTCAAGTATCGGTCATAACGCCCATTAAAAAAAATAATACGCCGGTAAATATGTCCGGCAAAAGCCTACAATGGCAAGCCTATTCTTCAAAGGGAAATGTCATCAACCTTGACAGTTTATTCAAACATGACTATGCTATCGCGTATGCAGTTGCAGAATTTGTAGCTGACTCAGCGTACCATGCGTTCCTCGCCGTTGGAAGCGATGACGCAGTAAAAGTGTGGCATAACAACAAACTAGTTCATAAGAACTGGACACCCCGAGGTCTCATCCCCGATCAGGACATGATATCCATTCCGTTGGTAAAGGGAAGCAACCAAATACTCATCGGCATCCAGGACATCACGGGAGATTGGGGGTTCACTGCCCGTTTCCTTGATCGGGCTGCACTGGGGGAACGGCTAATAACGGAATCCGGCAAAGGCAATCTTGACGAGATCAAACTTCTTTTAAATGCAGGCGCTGATATAAACAAGAAGAATGCTGCCGGACTGGCCGCATTACAAGCAGCGCGCTTGTTCGGGCGTGACGAGGCTGCTCAGTTGCTGCTACAAAATGGGGCAACAGATGACGCTATGCCTGCTCCCGAAAAGCTGATAGACAATCTTTACAGTGCTGTCAATACAAAAGTATCTCCTGGTGTGGTCGTGTTGGTGTCCAAAGATGGAAAAGTGGTGTATAAGAAAGCTTTCGGATACGCTGATATCCAGAAAAACATAAAGGCAACGGAAGCTTCGAAGTTCAGGATTGGTTCGATAACCAAGCAATTTACAGCAGCGGCAATTCTGAAACTTCAGGAGGAGAATAAACTGCAGGTAACAGACAAGCTTTCTCAGTACTTTCCTGACTTTCCCAGGGCAGACGAAGTGACATTGCATCACCTACTTACGCATACTTCCGGGATTCACAGTTACACGAATAAGCCTGAATTCATCGAAAAGGTAACAAAGCCAGTTACGAATGAAGAATTACTTAATTTTTTCAAAAACGACCCTTACGATTTTAATCCAGGGGAAGAAGCGCGTTATAATAATTCAGGATACTTTCTATTGGGATACATCATCGAAAAAGTATCTGGAAAAAGTTACGGAGCATATTTAAGCCACACTTTTTTTGATCCGCTTGGTATGAAAGATACTGGTGTTCACTCGCGTAGCCTATCCTTGCAAAATGAGGCAAAGGGCTACATTAACAGCGGGGGCAAATATGAAAGTGCGCTTGATTGGGATATGACGTGGGCGGGTGGCGCTGGCGCGCTTTATTCTACTGTCGATGATTTATACAGATGGAATGAAGCACTCTACAATGGAGAAGTATTGAGTGATAAAAGCCTGTCGGCTGCAATGACACCTGCAAAACTCAACAACGGAACCGTGCCCGCCGGGTTTGAGTATGGCTATGGACTGGGTTTAGGCAAATTCAGGGATATTCCCACAGCACAGCATGGAGGCGGACTCCATGGTTTTATATCTCAGCTATCGCGGTATCCGGATGACAAATTGACGATAGTGATATTAACAAACATCTCGCCTCCTCAAGCGAACCTGAATGCGAATACGATCGCCCAATTCTATTTGTGGAGCAAAATGGCAAAGCAGTCGTCGTACGCCGCTCAGTCCGTTTCAGCTCAGAACTTGAAAGCTTATGAAGGACGCTATGATTTTCGAAATGGTGCAGTAATGACCATCACCTCAGAGGGCAACGATTTGTTTGCCCAACTCACAGGCCAGAGCAAATTCCCGATCTTTCCTTCAGCGCCAGATGAATTCTTTTGGAAAGTCGTGGAGGCAAAAATAAAATTCACAAGAAATGACAAAGGTGAAGTAACCGGCGGTCATTTTTCGCAAGGAGGCAATGAAATCGATGTACCGAAAATGAAAGAAGAAAAAGTTATATCGGTTGACCCCATGCTCTATAGAAAGTATGTCGGCAAGTATGACTATGGAAATAACTTTCACATTACGGTCACAACTGAAAACGACAAAATATTTGCGCAGGGAACAAATCAACCAAAGTTGGAGATCTTTCCTGTGTCCGAAACAGAATTTGTTTTAAAGGAAGCAAATGGAAGGATTCTGTTTATCAATGGCCCCGACGGGAAGGTTGAAAAACTAAACTTGGACATGGGAGGACAAAAAAAGGATGCACCTAAAATAGAATAGGTATCTAGTCGATCAAAGAAAAAGAGTCATCCACAAATTCTCCTTAATTGGGAGCAAATAGTACCATGACCAAACAATATTTTTTCTAGAGACCGGCCTAATCTTGCTTGCATCCTTCATTTCAGGACTCTGACAACCTTGGCAAAGTCTACATAGCTGTATTTGCCTAACACAGTTCTCTGCAACGTAAGTGTATATTTTCCCCCAGCAATCCCAACGCTTGTCTTGATTGTTTCCTTTTTAGGCTGCATATCGTTACCTTTCCCTTCAGCAAGAAATTCTGTAAGCACTCTCCCATTCATTGTCGCCGGAATATTGATCTTATGTATGGCGAGGATAGTAGGAACGATGTCCACGTTAGAGGTAGGCAGATCACTCGTGAAAGCCTTCTTAAAGCTTGGACCCCCTGTCAGAAGCGAGGTATGGACTTCGTATGGACTTAAGCCTCCATGGCCGGCCACACCCATCGAAAAATTTGTACCAGCATAACCCATTTCATTCTTGCGATCGTCCCAATTCTCGTCTACCAGTATGTCAGCCGAGCGCTCCGGGTGATTCCAATGAATTGATTCAAAGGACAAAGTACCATCCACAGCCCCTTTTGTTTCTCCCGGGTTTCCTGCCTTGGTAAAGATTGCACCCACCCATGGTTCAGCCTGCAATGCCGAAACAATACTCCGGATGACATTCATATTGTGGTCCTTCACATAGATTGCACCATCCGCGACGACCACGTCCTCACTCAGGAGGTCTTTCTTGAATCCCTTGGTAATGAGAAATTCTGCCAGCCCTTGCTTTCCGGCGTTGGTGATAAAACCGTGATCTGTAGATATCACTATATTATAATGTACATCCAGCATCTTGTTCCTCAGCGCAGTCAAAATCCTACCGAATTCGGCATCAACAATTTTAATCGACTCCATTGAAGAAGGGGCGCCAATTCCGTCGCGGTGGGCGGTTCCGTCCGGGTCGGAAAACCATATGGCGCTAACCAACGGACCGTCTAATGTAAGTGCATACTTGATAAGTGCATCGGCCACCCATTTATGCTGTGCCGTATTGGGTAAAGCTTTGGCAGGAATGGGCCCGATATCGCGAATGAGGGTGTCTCGAAAAGATTCGGGCAGGATGAGACCAGGGTTGACGATGGCGCCATTCACCACACGATTCTGCAGTATGGTTTGTCCTGTTGAACCTGAGCTAAATACCATCATACTTGCCCCTGCGGTTTGAAGAACTTCAGCCAACGTCGTCGCGGTTAGCAAGCGGCCTTGGGTAGATTCATTGATCCTATTTAAATCGGCGTGGTCGCCCGTGTTTAGTCCCTTCTTTGCATCAACATGAGGGAAGTATACGGTGTTGCCCATTAACCCGTGGGTTCCCGGGTAACTACCCGAAGCATAGGAAGAAGCATTTACGCGAGTAACCGTTGGAAAAACGCTATGATGTTGTTTGCCGTAACATCCTGCCTTGGAAAAGGCATACAGGTTGGGCATTGTCTCCGCAGTAATATAATCAGGACGCAGTCCGTCAAAGAATACGATTAGAGTTCTAAGGTTTCTATGATCGTACTGTTGACCGAAAGCAATAGCAGAAAATTGCAGGAGCAGTATCACTGCGATGCTTTTCACACGATATATCATCCCATAAAATTACGACAGATTAGCAATAAGTTGATGCTAATTTACGCCCCTGGCAAATTCTTCGAAGCGATCTCGTTGTAGCCGCGAAGTTTCGGGTTTCAGATAGCCAAAGTCATTCAGATCCTCGTGCCCGTGTTCAATCACCCATTTCAGAAAAGCAATTGCCTCCGGACTTGCTTCCCTGTCAACCGATAGGTGCAGATATTCTATGGGTACGTTGGCAATATCCTTTGGATTCGTTGATTCCAGTTTCTGAATGATAGCCGGCAGATCGCTATAGAACCTATCTTCATCATTGACCTTCCCGTTGCCATCCACATCGACAGGCAGTATACTCAATCCTCGAACGGGTCTCTTTGTCAAGGGATCAAAAATCAACGGAGTGGGTAGATATGAAATCCCAACAGAATCACGCAATATTGCTTTCAGCAAGTGCTCATCTGACCCTGCAATAGCGTTCCCCTTAATGTCCTTTTGATCAAATCCAAAATATTTTGCAAACACGCGGGCAACTCCGGCTTTTTGCAATCTCGTATAACACGTATAGGCGTGCTTGATCTTTGCCGCTTTTTCCTGGTCGGCAAAGACGTCGTTAAAATAGATTAGTTTGATTAGTTCTGTCGTCAGTCCCTTTTTTTTGTAAGTCCTCGAAAACTCAGACCTATCATTCGCAACAGGCAAGATCGCATAACGGCCGACATATACGAACTCCCGCGTTTCCTTTATGGAGGGGTCATGTTCATACACTTCGGCCAAGACGTCATATTGAGACGGATCGGACGAACCCCTCGATTCAATTATTACCTGAATATTTGGATTCACTTTGTTAAAATCATCGATCCATTTCTGAACCAGTTTGTATGAGAATCTCGCACCGGTTACAATAACAACGGGATTCTTATATGATCTTGAGGCGTCTACATCTGACTGAGCGTAGAGCGAGATCGAGATAAGGAATAGAATAATCAAAAGTTGAAGTTTCATATATTTAAAGAATTAGATTATCAATGGTTATTAGAGATTAATAAGTATAGCGAAGGGTGACCCCATACGTCCTGGGATCGCCCATGACTGCTGCATAGTGGCCTGCATTACCTGCTGCAGGTAGCAGCTGTTCAAAGTAATCTTCGTCAAACAGGTTACGGCCCCAGACAAAAAGGGACAACCCTTCCGTTGCGCGGAAACCAGCCCTGGCATTGACAACTGCATAGCCGTCAACATTGAGATAATTTGAAGGAGAAGGGCTCGAAGAGAAGGAAGATCTATAATACGTGTCGAACGCAAAAAAATATTTACCTTCCTGACCAATCACTTTCTTAGACACTGAGGAAAGTTCTGCACCCAATGAAGCTGCCCACTCAGAAATGCCTGGCAAATCGCTTCCGGAAATATCTTTAAATGCGGATGGCCCACCCGTTTCCTCGAGCGGTACAGGAGCATTCGTAAAAGAGACATATTCACCATCCGTATAGGCAACTGCCCCATAAAAGGAGAAGAAGTCATTAATTCTCATACTTCCGTCTAATTCAACTCCAAGCACACGTACCTCTTCAGCATTGGCAAGATAACCGCGGTTGACGCCTACTTCGGCCGTCTGAACCTGGGTCTGAAAATCTTCCACATTCGTGTGATGAAAAGTTAGGTTAACAGTAGAATTATGCGAGGGCGAAGTCTTCACACCAAACTCAAAATGAGTGACCGACTCTGGTTTGATCTGCGCTAAATCAATAAGGACCTCACCACTGGCCGTTGGCAAGCCACCCAGGTTAATACCAACAGGTTTGTAACTCGTGGAATAAGTGATAAATGTATTTACGATTTTGGTTGGCCGGTAGGATAAGGTGAGCTGTCCAGAAAAATTCGTGTCGTCAACATCGGCGGTGAACGCCTGGTCTGTATATACGAGCCGCTTCAATGCAAGCAGTTCTGGATCATCTGTTTCCAATCCGCCATAAGTTTGGCGATCAAAGTCGACCTCTTTCTTATCATAGTTATATCGAATTCCTGGCAGCAAATGCAACTTATCAGTAATCTCCCAGTCGAGCTGGCCAAAAACTGCTGCCCCGAAAGTCTGAAGCCTGGATTTTGTTCTTATGCCGTACCCATCAAACAAGCCGGGCGTTTCCCAAAGCGGACTTGTTGTGCTTTGGGAAAATCGCCATTGAGCAGAACCCGACTCTTCTATATGAAATGGATCCGTCTTAAGGTCCTGGCCGATGATAAAGACGCCCACAACTCCGCTCAGGCGAGAAGAAAAATCACCAGCATACCGGATTTCCTGTGTCCATTGCTCGTGTTTTGACGTGGCCTGCGACAGCGCCAACACAGGCAAAGCAGTAAAGTCGCGATCATTTGATGGATCCCAGTTCCAATAGCGCCATGCTGTAGACGATGTCAGGGTTCCTGTCGCTATTTTTGCATCAACATGCAAGGCGATCCCTCCCAGGTCATTCCCTGACCGCCATGTGGTGTTGTGATCGATAACACGGTCGAATGGATTCCGACTCGGAAGGTCATAGTTAAGATCAGCAATGATCTGTTCAAACTGCCTATAGTCGGCACGTTGCGTAGGCACCACACCGGCCACTACCTGTGCATAGCCGTCGGGCCGTTGGCGCGAAGCGTCACCAATGAGCGTGATGTTTACGTTTTGTGATGGCTTGAATAACAACTGGCCCCTCCACCCCAGGTTGTTAAGGTCGTTTACAGGCTTTTGTGTAGAGACATTGTAGAGAACGCCATCCCGTTGCGTTCCGGAGAAGGAAAGTCGTGCTGCGAACTTTTTGCCTAGCGGTCCCGTGACAGAGGCCTTTGCCTGGATGAAACCATGATTGCCATAACTAACCTCGAAATTCGCACCGGGTGTAAAGCTTGCCGTACGAGTTTTAATATTGAATGCACCGGCCGTAGTATTTTTACCAAAAAGCGTCCCTTGCGGTCCACGAAGAACTTCGATCTGCTCGATGTCGATAAAGTCTAATGTGGTTGCAGCCGGACGTGCATAATATATCCCGTCAACATAGAAACCGACACCGGGGTCAATTCCATCGTTGGTCAGCCCGAACGTGGAGCCAAGTCCGCGTATATTAAGCGTTGTATTCCGGGGATTGGAGGAATAAAGCTGCACACTGGGTATAAGCTCCTTCACCCGGTTGACATTAAAGGCACCCGCATCATCAATCATGGGTCCCCCTACAACTGTGATTGGGGTAGGAATATTCTGCGCAGATTCCTCGCGCCGACGCGCTGTAACCACTACTTCAGAAAGCACGTTATCCGATGCCAGCTTAATATCCAGCGGCTCTTCCGGAAGTTCATAAATTTGAATTTCCTGCGCTTTGTGCCCGACCGAACTGATCTGAAGTGTAAACGGCAACTGTTGGGGAGCCTCTATGCTGAACTTACCGTTTAGATCAACAATAGCGTGTATCGAAGTTCCTTTGATAACCACTGTAGCGCCAACGAGAGCCGCGTCGTCAACGTCTCGTATGACACCTTTAATGAATCGTTGTTGAGCAAGAACTACATCGGAAAAGAGGATCAGGACAAATATGAATTGCAATATCTTTTTCATGAGATAATTTTTTTTAGGGATAATTTTTTGAGGTAAGGACAGACCGATGGATTCGGAACTAGATGCGGAAGAAGCTACAACAATTTTTCATAATTCTACTAATTCTATAGACTTAAAGGACAAATGTAATTTATATTTGTATTAAGTCAATAGGATTATGAATTTTATGAGAGAATTTTTGAAGGCTGGGTCTGGGAATCAAATCGTCCTGTTTCAACGGAAAAGGGTCAAAAACGGCCCAATTTTGGGGTTTTGGATGCAAATAGAACACGTAGATGTTCATTCGAATCAAATTGACGGGACCCCGACCATGACTGCAAATGACAATGCGCTTAAGAGAAACCCTCCTACTACGGCAAAATTTTTCCTACATTCCCATTGCGATGTGATTGCCTCCGTTGACTTGCCAGTTAGAGTTTACCTGGCAGTCCGACCATTTTCATAATTGGATATTTATTGGCTTTTTATTCCAATTTGACGTGAATCTTATTCCACTGGATCAACTCGGCGCTCATGAATTGCCAGCTCAACGCGTCAGGTTTGGCTTTCTGTTACCATGGGTTTCGGCAAATGATGGCAACAGGCTGTTTGTAAAAGTTATTCACGAAGACGATCAATTTCTTCAGCGCATTCAACCCAAACGTTTTGAACTTTTCCACTCCAGCCATCCTGACTATGGCGACTTCTGGACAGGCGAGATCCACATAGATGCGGCAGACAGAATCATTCCGGCATCAGCGTGGGGAAATAAGGGGAGATATGTCTATCGCTATGAGTTAGAAAGTCCGCTACTAACGGAGCCGCTAGACTGGATTGTTGATCCATTTGCCAGAGAGTCTGGAATTGGCAGGCAATCCGCCTTTACGTTGGGGTATCAGGATCATGTGTGGAAACCTATTGAAAACTCATGGAAAACGCCTTCTCTGAATGATGTGATCGCATATGAGGTTATGGTGCATGAATTTGCGGGCGACCTGAACCGAATGTTCCATAAGTTACCCTACCTCCGTGATCTTGGAATCAATTGCCTGGAGATTATGCCCCTCGCCAATGTCAATCGATCTATCGATTGGGGCTTCGAAACAATTGGACCGTTTGCCCTGGATGAACGATTCGGGAAACGAAAAAATCTCCAGGAATTTATAGAGGCTGCCCATGAGCATGGCATCGCCGTAATCCTTGACATGATTTACGGACATACGGGCGAACACTTTGCCTATCAATACGTGTATAGCAAACTCAATTACAATCAGAACCCCTTCATGGGCCCGTTTGCAAAAGATATGTTCGGGCCCAGCACAGACTATCAACGAAAATTTACCCGTGATTTTTATTTTACTGTAAACTATTACTGGCTTGACCGCTACCACGCAGACGGTATACGGTACGACTGCGTACCCAATTATTATGATGGTTTCACCGGCATTGGCTATTCAAATCTGGTCTTTAATACCTATCAGAAGATAAGACAGACCAATGGTGCGGATCACTGGCAACGCTTCTTCCGAAACAATGAGTTTAATCTGATCCAATGTGCGGAACAATTGGAAGCACCAGTCGAGATAGTCGAAAAGACTTATAGCAACGCTACCTGGCAGAATGAAACTCTGAATGCCACAAAAGCTACAGTCAATTCGAATTTTGGCGGATTATACGACCTTGGCATGCGTTTAGGATTGTTTGGATATCCCGATATCGCAAGTCACAACGGTGATGTTCTCCCGAAGACAGCATTTCAATTCTTAGAGAATCATGATCACCCAAGGTTTATCTGTTTCTTTGGAACGCGATCCCTCTACCAGGAGGTCTTCAAAGAAGGGAAGCGTGAGAACTGGTTCAAACTTCAGCCTTACGCGATCGGATTCCTCCTGGCTAAGGGAATACCTATGCTTTGGCAAGGACAGGAGATCGTTGAAAATTATGACGTGCCAGATAGTGGACCGGCGAGGATCGGAACGCTGAGGCCGGTCCGTTGGGAACACTTCTATTCTGAAGAAGGCAGGCACATGATTCGGTTGTACCGAAAGTTACTCGCACTACGCAATGAAAAAGCGGTATTTAGAAAAGGCAGCTATTACTTTTACGATAATTGGCCTCAACACCAGTCCAGGGGGTTAATACTTTTCAAACGCGAGTTAGGTAATAACGTGGCGCTCGTCGCGCTCAATTTTTCCGGCGAGACTCATTCGGTAACTTTCACCTTTGATGTGGGTGGCGACTATCGTGAACAGTTGCATGGCGATGATGATTTATTGAACATTCACGCAGGAGAAGTGAAATTAATAAGTGTTCCCTCCAATTATGGGCGTGTATGGTTGGCGAATAACTAGAACATCAGCGTTAAAAAAAACCGGGAAGGTTAATTTTAGTCGCATTTTTTATTAGAATGGTGTAAAAACTGGAATAATTACCAAAGAGCCATGCTGTCTTTATATAATAAAATTACCGTCACTCAAGTAGTCCTAGCAGCACCGACTTGTCCTTTAAAATAGATCCAGGCCGCTGTGCCTCATGGCTTATCAAACGATCTTGCTTGTCAAAAATAAGGTATCGCGGAAGCTCATGAAAGGAAATGTACTTTGCGAATTCCGATTCAAAGCCTTCTGAAATCAGGTAATGGACCCCCTTCATTTTTAGTTTTGCTATGGCCTTCTGCCATTTCTTTTCGTCGTCATCGAAGGAAATGAAAAGAAATTTGACCGACTTTCCCTCCAATTCCGCCATCAACTGTTTTTGCGATTGCATTTCGGCAATACACGGTTCGCACGAACTTGCCCAGAAACTAAAATAGATTACCTGGTTTGAACCCAATAATTCTTTCAGGGAAATAAACTTACCCTTCGTTGTCCTTAATTGCTGAGATAATATGGCGGGGGGTAAGGGCTTATTGATAATATCATATTCATGTCTCATCTTATGGATCCGTTGGATCCGCTTAGGCTCCTGGTTAAAAACGCCGGCCAGATATTCGTATAACGTTTGAATTAGTGCCGCGTTGGCTTCTGTTCCATTTTCGGTTAAGCCCGCGAAAATAAATAACAATAAATGGTCTTTCACTTCCCCGAAAAAATTAAGATTAGCTGATCTAATCCTTGCCGCAACAGAAACAGAATCATCGTACTTATTCGGTGATACGTCTGCATAATAAAAAGTGTTGTAATTGCTGACGACGAGGACAAACTCGCGGAAGCCAAGGAGATCAGTTGTTTTAAAGAATGAAAAATTCACGAGCTCAAAATAATACTGCGGCAATTGTCCCTTAGTGATTTTGTTCACTGTCAGAGGATACAATAAGTCAGAATAGTAGCGTGTGGTGAGGTACGCCTGAGCAATTTTTTCAAAAGATTCCGTGATAACTTTTTGTGTCGCATCGTTTTTAAGAAAGAGGATGCACGAATCATAGTGACGGGTTGCAGCAACCTTATATTTTTCAATCGAATGCTCGTCTATAGCTAAGTTAGAATGGCGAAACAGTCCCATGGCTTCCTTCAGGCGTATGAGGAAACTGTGATGCATACGCCTCGGACCTTCAAAACGCAACGTCGCACTACCTTCACTTCCGGCAATATGAACATCCACCGTATCGCCAGGTTGTACAATAATAAATTCGTCTTGCAATTGAACCAGGGCCGCGCGATCCAGGTCAAGATTAAATTCAAAGCGGTAACTCAAACGGTCGATCGCTGATTTCAGCTGTGTGTACTCTGTGGTAGCTGCATCCTCCACATAAGAAATCAAAACAGCTTCCGGGCCATTCTGCCACCTACCCTGAATATGCACATCCAGGGCATAGGTACAGCCTGGAATCAAAGTCATCACAATAACAAGAAAAACCAACCATCGCATACTACAGATCCGATTAATTATGCGTTACTCGAAAACTAGTGGCTATGCACCAATTCCCAGGACTTGAGAGAATGGTCTGAAGGAATGTATGACCAATATAAAAAGAAGTCGGAATAATTAACAAGAAATCCAGCGCTTCTCGGATAATACACATAGTTTCACGGTCATGGACGATAGGACGGCTATGGGGATTTGGCCTTTGTCGAGGCCTTAAGTGGACGAAATAGTTCCACTAGAATATAATCGCTCCCACCTTTCCCTACGCCGCAGCAGCCGCAGTAATTATGGCTTCGCGCCCTCCCCATAGACAAAGCCACTCTCGTAAAATCCGGCTCCGGGCCCCCGCGTTTCGAATTTCGTTGATCCCTGTCGTTTAGTTAGATCCATCTAAAATTGCATTTTCAATTTGAAGCATTTTTTACCGCAGAGGAAAAATACAGAGATAAATGCCTTGAGAGCCGCAGAGGAAGAAATTAATAAAGATTCTGCGTATTCTCTGCATAATTTTTCTTGGTGATTCTCTCTGCGGTTAAAATTCGCGATTCAAACAAATTTAAATGCCTAACTGAACGACATAGAATCATGAACCAAAAGAATGGGATTACCCATATTAGAATGTTGTGATACAAGTTTCTGCTTCGGCTTAGACGCGTCTTCGACTTGTTAAAAATTTAACTTAAAAATTTAACGTAGGCTATGTGCATATAAAGGCGAGCAATAAGAAATACGTCATTGATACCCAAATACACTTAATTCATACGACAGAATTCTTCACAAGGAGGAGGCAAAAGGTGATGCAATACAAGCTGATGAAGGTACCGCGAAGTCAGGGCACCTGTCTTTTAAAAGAGGATTGCCGGTCCATGGCCAGAAAGCCATGTCAATGCGGTTTGCATTTTAATTTTGAAAAGTCTTTGGACTGCTTTCAATCAGATCCATCAACAGGGCTAAAGCCCATTTAGTCTGCAGCAACACTTTTAAGATGTGGGAAATTTTGAAAGGCTTTAGCCTATGATGCAATCTGATTTTATTCTGCCATTCTATTGCAGTGGAGAAATGCTAAACGGCATAGCCATGGGCTTCAGCCCATGGAAGCACAATCGATAAGATTTGACATTTTAATATGGGTCTGGTTGGCATTGCCGGTCCATGGCCTGAAGGCCATGTCAATGCGGTTGCAGCGGAGTTAAGTAAGTTTAAGATTGTTGTCCGACGTTGGCGCCACACCGAGTTGCTGCAATAGCGACAACTCGTCAACACTTGGCCAGCATTCTACGACTCTACCATCAACGATCCGCTCGATATCCATAGCTGATATTTTAAACTTTCGTTTTGTCGGTGCAATCCCACGGAAATTTCCATCGTGCGTTCCGCTAGCGGTCCATTGTGTTACCACCCGGTCGTCTTCAGCGACCTGTTTGTCAATCGTAAAATGGATGTCGGGAAAAGCCTTTCTTAATTGCGTATAAAATTCTATTACTCCCTTCAAGCCATGTATTTTTTCATCGGGGTTACTCATATGAATTATGAAATCCTTCACGATAAATTCTTCCAGCATATCATAATTGCCGTTGTTCCAAATCTCATGAACTGCGCGTCGCACGAGATGCTTGTTTTGTTCTGCAAGGCTGTTTTCCCTTCCTGAATTTTCAGCAGTAGCTTTGTTTTGTGCTTTCATAGATTATGATTTTTGAGGTTAAAAGAGGCTTCGTCCAGCCCGGTAGCTGGATCATCGGCCTGTACATAAGCTCAAAGTTACACGTGTCAGGAAAAGGGTAGCAGACTCAGAGGTCTAAATACGTTGCTGTAAAGGTTGGATCCTACTTTTCCTGGCCAAGGCTGTGCTTGCTCGTTTTTACTTTACCAGGAGTTATACCATATCTGTTTTTGAATACTCGGATAAAATGTGTCTGATTTTCAAAGCCACACTCGAAACATATATCGTCAACGCTCTGATCTGTTGTTTCAAGCAGGTAATGACTGTATTCAAGCCGTTTCTCCAGTAACCACTTGCCCGGACTAACGTTATAAATCTCACCAAATTCCTTCTTGAAGGCAGAAAGGCTTCTTGCACACAGGCGCGCAAATTCATCCAATGAGAGATTGGTGAAGAAATTCAACTCCATGATTTCCCGAATTGATGGTTTTGCTGTCTTGCAGACCTCAGAGAAATAACAATTGAGTGGCGACTGGCTGTTATTCGACAATATATTTAAAAGTAGCTCTTCAAATTTAAGCTTCAGCAAAGAGTTCGCGGGCGGCGTCGGTTGAAGAAAATGAGTAAGCAATGATTGAAAGTAAGATGACAAGACATCGTCGGGCGGTAACGGAATAACAGTATCTGCGTAATCCTTCATCAGTCGCATCGGAAATTCAACTTTGTATTTTTGGGCTACAGTTTTGATGAAGGCATCGGGAACAAATATCAACAACTCGCAAAAGTCTTCGTCGATATGATTGTGTGTGATAATGCTACCTTTCTTAGCAAACGCGGAATCTCCGGCTCTGAGAATATATTCTCCTCTAGGGGTCCTCAAAACGGTTTCACCCGTAAGGACATGAGCAAAAAAGTTATTATGCCACCAAATATTGCTTTTGTCACCTGGCATCGAGGGGCATTTGAATTCGGCAAAAAGTAAGTCATCCACACCGATCTTTTTCGTGAAAGGACTTTGTTCGATAAATTCCTGCATGTTTATCATATCACATACATTAACTCAGGATCGTTGCTTTGCGATGACCGACAAGTAGCTACATGAGCTGCTAAGGCGAGGCCAACAGGTTCCAATACTGAAAAGAATTAGTACTGTGACCTCACGACAAAATTAACTAAAAACATTCTACATAGTGAACTACCAATGCACCGCAGGTTATTTACGGAATCCAGAGTTTAATGTTCCCTCGCGAAGAGAGGAGAGATACTGGAACCTGATAGACAAGATTCTCAACCCCATAGTTTTTCTATCGGTCGTCAAAAAGGAATAGTCGAGAAACTGCCTTTCCATCTTTAATCAACGACAGCCAACAATTGCAGCAGATAGTATTGTACTGAACCAGCGAGCAACTCTGGACTCAGGCGGTAAGTCTCGCGTGCCTGAATGAAAAGACCACGTGAAAGAGGGTGTTCGCCTACCGCAGAAAAGAATTGCTAACCGTGTGAAGCGTCAATGACTGTTTACAATATCCGACGTGGGTTATGGATTTTTGGACTTAAGGGCCGCTCCCGGGAATCAATTGTTTAATGGCCTATTTGTGAGTGGGATGCAACGCCCACCGCTATCGTTTGAAATGGCATTTCTTGAGGCTGGAGACAAAAATCTTTCATTTTAATGATTTTAAATCCTACTAAATCCATAGGCATTCGTATATTACAGCATTGTTTTAAGGTAAGAACTGTGAGAGATTCCCATCCAAGAAGTTTTGTAAAGGGCGTGAGCTGGCGCACGCTGGGTACTATTGATACCATACTTTTGTCGTTTATCGTGACTGGCCACATTGCGAACTCGATTAAGATTGGTTTTACTGAGATTTTTACGAAAATATTCCTCTACTATTTGCATGAGCGAATCTGGGATAAAATTCCCTGGGGGCGTATTCATGGAAAAGGGCCGACGCATGGGAGAAGCCTTGTTAAAGGAATTAGCTGGCGCGCCATAGGTACCTTGGATACCATCGTTATTGCCTATTGGATAACGGGGGTGCCGTTGAGTGCGGTTGCCATCGGAGGATTTGAGTTATTTACAAAAATTCTATTGTTCTACCTTCATGAAAGAATTTGGGGTAAGATTTGGTGGGGTCGCATCATGGACGATGGGCTTCAGCCGCAATTTGTAAATGTAAAAACTGATAAAAAACCTCTTTAGGAAATTTCTGCCCATCCAACGGACTGGGTAGACAATAAGTCTTCATAGACATTTGCACCGAAAAACAGAAGCATGTCTGCACCTGCGAACTACACTTTTCAAGTTTGTTCTGGAGATTAAGTTCCGGAAAATCAATCGCATTCGTGCCTTGGCTAAATAAAAATTATTTGGACGAGCGAGGCCAGACAACGTTGTTTAAATTGCGATAATTCTTTATCATTAAAAGTCCCTGCCTCCGCACCTCCAACTGACGGCTTCAATTGGCAGTGGACGAGCAAATGAATGAAACTGACGACAAAAAATTTGAGAATAAGTATCTAGAGGTAGCGATAATGTTGTGCTACTTCCTTATTCCATTCGTTGGACTTCAAAAGCCGCTACGGCATTATTTACACGTCGCAGAACTTTCAATAATGTATCTCCTGCTGTTGGCATTTATTGGAGGTAATATCATGACAAGCTTGATTTTTATCATGAATGACAAAACCATTGGAACAAAACTGCTCTGGACCGCTGGCTTGCTAGTCACAATCGTAGCGATAAATTTTTTAATGACGTGAATAGCCGAACGTTGAGCTTAGATGACAGCTGTCCGCCGTTTCTGCCGCTAACTGCGGTGCAGCCATTGGGTAATTTTGACCGGTCAACGGAAAATTATACCGGCACCGACACTGTTAATCCTCGGTTACGGTTATTCCAAAAGACTGAACCCTTCTCCTGCCGGTTATAGGAATTGAATTACGTTCTGAGCCTCATGATTAATTGCTGCACACCGCTCTTCCATGTGGGATAGTCTTCATCATTCTCTGCCCAGAGTTCGTTAATCTCTGAATTTTCCCCAAGAATTTTATTCAGCGCTTTCACGGCTTTTTCCCTAAGATCCGAAAAATTATGCTCAGGATTTCTGGACGGGAAAGTATCAATCTGCAGGGGCGGGTCAATGTTATGCTTAGAATACATTGTTCCATTTGTTTGTCTGTCAACATAAGCTGCGGCAACAATGACGGCGGTACCCTCATGCGATTCGATGTACTGCGCTTTAATTGCCTTGTCAAATGTTCGTGTCAATACCCGTTTTGGATCGCGAGATTCCTCAACATCGGCCATGAAGTCAAGTGCAGCATCGTCTTCGAAATAACCTGTTCCCCATGCTCCCATAGACCGTATATAGTTTTATGACAAGGCTCTTTTAATTTATAGAAGAGGTTTTATTATTAAGATAATGCTTCTATTTCAATTCAGTAGCTTTTGATTTAGAATATTATCATAAGCGATTACCTTTCTTCTCAGAGGCCGCGTTTGACGCAAACACCGGGAAACCGAAGGGATTCAATTAATCTTTGCGGAACCTGACGTAACCGCTGGTAAAAGGTTAGTTTGAGTTCATCGGACTAAAGAATTAGATTGAACAAGAAGCGTCAAAGGATGACCATTCAATGATATACTTTCAAATCATATTGGCGCATTGCACAACAGGCCTGAAGCGACTAACTTCAATTTTAACAGCCAAATTCCATGAATAAAATTATCTATGCTTCATTGTTAACCTGGTTTGGCTGGTCAGCATGCCAATCTCCAGAGTCAAACAAAAAATTTGATTCACCTCTGCTTGTGGATCAAACTGTTAAAGCGCGCATGGACTCTACACTAGAGGGATTTATTGATTCAGCTGAGGCAGTTGGTGTATCAGCTCTCGTCTTTGAGAAAGGTCAGGAGGTTTACTTCAAAGCCATCGGTTTTGCCGACAGGGAAGAGAACATCCCCATGGACCGAAATACGATTGTCCGAATATTTTCTATGACGAAGCCCGTCACGGGAGTCGCCCTTATGAAACTTTATGAGCAAGGCGCCTTTCAGCTCGATGACCCATTAGCCAAATTCGCACCGGAATTTTCTGAAATGAAGGTATTCGCCGGTGTAGATGCAGCCGGGAAAATTAAACTCGAGCCAGCGAAGAGGCCCATTACAATTCGTGACCTTACCCGTCACACAGCCGGATTTGCTGATGAAGGGCATCCGCAGCTGGGTGCAATGGTAAAAAAAGCCAACGTCATGGATTTTCAGGGTACGTTGACGCAAATGGCGCAAAAGCTTGCAAAATTGCCTCTTATGTTCCATCCAGGGGAACAATGGGCTTATGGAATATCTGTAGACGTCCAGGCTTTCTTGGTAGAACGTATCTCCGGACAAGCCTTTGATCGATACATAAACGAAAATATTCTGGCTCCCCTGAGTATGTCAGCTACCCGGTACGTTGTACCAGAAACCGATATGAAGAGATTTGCCGCATTGTACCAACGAAATGATTCAGGGCAGTTGACCAAAGTCGCACCCGAACAGGCTAATTTTCTTAACAACAGGGAGTGGCCACTGAAGCCAGGCGGCTTCGGACTTACATCGACGCTCGATGACTATATGCAGTTTGCCCGGATGCTGGTGAATGAAGGAAGCCTTGACAGTGTGACAATCCTAAAAGAAGAAACAGTTAAGCTGATGTCAACTAATCATTTATCGGATAGCGTAACGGAACGAATGTGGCTTCCTGGCAAGGGGCAAGTTGGGTTTGGAATTGATTTTGCGGTTCGGCTTCGACCGCCTGCAAGCGCGGAGGAAAACAACGGAGTTGTTGGAGAATTTTTCTGGGACGGTGCAGCCAGCACGTTATTTTGGGTTGACCCTAAAAATGAATTGACGGCTGTGTTTTTTGTTCAGGTTATGCCATTTTCGGGTAAGTTGCATAAGAGATTTCGTGATGCCCTCTATGGTGCGTATAAGCCAGTAGTTGCATTGAAGGAAGAGTGACCTTGCCGTCGATCAGGAAGATTCCCTGGAAAAAGAAATTCCGGAAATTTCTGACGTGCCTAATCCCTGTCGACACTATGAAAGGATGCAGAAGAAGACGCACTAGATGTTCTGCTTCTTCATCTGGTCGATGATGTATTCCGAAGTACGCATGGAAAGCGCTAATATGGTCCACGTCGGATTCTTGTCAGCCTGCGATACGAAAGGCCCGCCATCAGCAACGAAGAGATTCTTACATTCATGAGCCTGACCAAATTTGTTTAACGCAGATTTTTTAGGGTCATCTCCCATTCGGGTTGTACCTACTTCGTGTATGATCCTGCCAGGTGCCAAAAGGCCGTAGTCGTTTTCTGGGCCATCGTTCCCGCCAGACGTAACAACGCCGCCCATCTTGTCGATCAGCTCTCGAAATGTTTCCTTCATATGTTTAGCTTGCTTTATTTCATGGTCGCTCCAACGGTAATGGAAGCGAAGGACAGGTATGCCATATTTATCCACTATATTGGGATCGATCTCACAATAATTGTCTTCACGCGCTATAGCCTCGCCGCGTCCGGACATACCAATAGTAGCGCCATAAAAATATCGATAATCGTCCTT